>JAKISR010000088.1 GCA_021648465.1 Sulfurimonas sp.
TTCTCTTGTTTTGGAAAAAGTTACACCCGTTGGGTGAAGTCTTTGAGTGTGACTTTTTCGCTTTGAAGTACCTAATTATAGAGCAATCAAGCTTGTTGTCTAATTTGGTATGGAATTATTGGGGTTATATAAATGGATTTATCGAAACAACTATTTGACTGTGAAATGATTCTTGATTCACTTGAGCAAAATATTTTTGTAAAAGATGTTAACTCTACATATCTTTTTGCAAATAATACTTATGCTAAATTAATTGGTAAGAAACCTTCAGAAATTATTGGTAAAAGTGATTTAGATTTCTTTTCTAAAGAGATTGCTCAAAAATGTCGTAATAGTGATCTAGTCCTTATAAAAAATAAAGAAGCGATTGATATAGAAGAGAATATTGTTATTAATAATGAAAAACGAATTATAAGAAATATAAAAAAACCTATTTATTCCAACGGTAAAGTTATTGCACTTGTGGGTATTTTTTGGGATATAACAAAAGAAAAAACAGAAGAAAAAAATTATAAAAAATTAAGACTAGGTCTTGAGCAGGCACAAGCTTTAGCAAATATTGGACATTGGGATTTAGATTTAGTTACCAATAAATTATACTGGTCTGATGAAGTTTACCGTATTTTTGGACTTAAACCTCAGGAAGTTGGTGCAACCTATAAGTCTTTTTTAGAATATATTCATCCAGATGATATTGAGTTGGTAAATAGTACTTATATAAGCTCACTTAAGGCAAAAACAGGTTATCACATTGAGCACCGTATAGTTCGTAAGAATGGTGAAGTAGGCTTTGTTGAAGAGAGATGTGAACACGAGCTAGATAGTGATGGAAATCCTATTAAGTCTATTGGTACTGTACATGATATAACTAAACAAAAAATTGCACAGAATGAACTTCTTTTGGCTTCTGCAGTTTTTAAAAAGATGCACGATAGCGTACTAATTACTGATGCTCAGCAGCGTATAATTACAATAAACAATGCTTTTACTAAAATGTCTGGGTATTCACTTAAAGACATTAAAGGAAAAACACCAAGTACGCTTAGTTCGGGCTGGCATGATAATATTTTTTATGATGCACTATGGTATGATATAAATAAAAAAGGTAATTGGAGTGGTGAAGTAATTGACCGTAAAAAAGATGGAACTATTTATACGGCAGAACATAATATTATAGCTTTATATAATAATGATGGAATACTTACAAATTATATATCAATAACTAATGATATAAGTGACAAGAAGCAACAAGAAAAATTAATTCATAATCTTGCATACTACGATTCTCTTACGGATTTGCCAAACAGAGTTCTTTTTGAAGAGCGTGTCCTAAACAGAATACCGACCATGCAGCGTAATAATAAGAAAATGGCTCTATTTTTTATAGATATGGATAACTTTAAAAATATAAATGACACCATTGGACACCTTATGGGGGATAAGTTTTTGATAGAGGTATCAAAATCTATAAAAGGGCTTCTTCGTGAACAAGATACATTGGCACGGTTAGGTGGTGACGAGTTTACAGTTCTTATTGAAAATATAGACTCTGTTATTGATATAGTTCCAATTGCTGAGAAGATAGTTAATGCATTTAGTATGCCAGTTAAGATAGAAGGGGTTGAGCTATATTCAGGCATTAGTATGGGTATAAGCGTTTATCCTGATGATGGAACAAGCTATGAAGAGCTTACGAAAGCAGCTGATACAGCTATGTACCAAGTTAAAAATTCAGGTAAGCATAACTATCAGTTTTATTCTAAATCAATGCATGAAAAAATTGCAGAGCGTGTATTCCTAGAAAATGATATGCGTAATGCAATTAGTAAAGATGAGTTTTTTTTGGTTTATCAGCCTAAAATAAATCTTGATATAAAATCTGTATATGGGATGGAAGCATTAATACGTTGGAACCATGGTGAATCTGGGCTTATAAGACCTGATAAATTTATACATATTGCTGAAGAGACAGGGCAGATAAAAAAGATAGGCTTGTGGGTAGCAAAACAAGCTTTTATTGATACAAAAAAGTTTCATGATAAAGGTAATATGTTAATTATATCTATTAATGTCTCTAGTAAACAGCTAGAAGATGAATCTTTTATTAGTGATATTTGCAGTATTGTTGAAGATGTTGGTATACAAAAGAGTTATATTGAGCTAGAGATTACAGAGAGTCATATTATGAATAATGTAGAAAAAACATTGTCTATATTAAAAAAGCTGGATGAAAAAGGTTTTAAATTATCTATTGATGATTTTGGAACTGGATACTCATCGCTAAGCTATCTTAAAAAACTACCAGTTAAAACTATAAAAATTGATCGCAGTTTTGTTCTTGATATTGATAAAGATGAGGATGATCGCTCCATTGTAGCAGCTATTATTGCCATGGCGAGATCTTTAGGTAAAGATGTTATTGCTGAGGGTTCTGAAACTCAAGAGCATGTTGATACATTAAGATCATTGCACTGTAATAAAATACAGGGGTATTATTTTAGTAAACCTTTAGAGATAGATAATTTTAGAAAATTTATATGTGATTTTAAAAGTGAGGGCAAATCAGTTTAAATAAATTTAGACTAATATATCTTTAGCTATTTGAAACTGGTTAGCAGTCATTAAATGAATTTTTGGATGAATCTCTTTTATATCATCAAAAAGTTTTTTACTTAGTTCAAATCCAACTTTGTACTCTTCTTCAACACCCTTTTCGTGAGCAACTCTTAGAGCTTCTATCCAGTGATTTGGAACATTTATACCAGGTACATGTGCAGAAAGAAACTGAGCCGTACGGAGTTTTGTGATAGGAAAAACACCTAAAATTAGCTCACTGTTTTTATTTTCATTACAACACTCTTTGTTTGCCAAGTCACAAAGTTCCAAAAGTTGTTTAGCAGTCTCAGTATCATAAACTGGCTGAGTTATAATTCCAATAGCACCGTGTTTTATCTTTTTTTGCATCTTTTTTTGAAGTGTTTTTGGATTTTTTGCATAAGAGTTTACAACAGCAAAAGGATAAAGTGTTTTAGGCTTATGCGTAAGTGGTTTGCCTGCATAGTCTATACCACTGTTAAAACATGAAATCATGTCAAGTAGCATAGAACTGTCTGCTTCAAAAACACCTTTTGCGTGTGGTTGATCAGATATAGTTGCAGGATCACCCGTAAGTGCAAGAATTGCTCTAATATTCACTTCATTTGCACCAAGTAAGTCAGATTGAAGAGCAATTTTATTTCTATCTCTCATACTCATTGTGGCAATTACAGGTTTATTAAATCTATCTTGTAGCATTTTTGCAGCAAAAAGAGAACTATATTTTAGTTTTGCAAGAGGGTTGTCTGTAGTTGTAAAACCATCTACAAGTTCATGAAGTTCTAGCTTTTCTATTTTATCAATTATTGGTGAGAAAACTGGAGAGTGACTGGGTGTAGTTTCTAAGGTAATAAGTGTGTCGTTTTTTAGTTTATTTATCAGTTCATCAAACAAAAAGTATCCTAATTAGATATAATTGCGATATTATAACTAAAGTGAGTAATATACATGTTGAAATTAGCTGTATTTGATTTTGATTCTACATTAATGGATGGCGAAACTATAGACTTTTTTGCCGATGAATTGGGAATCGGTGATGAAGTTAGTAGTATAACAGAAGCTGCTATGAGCGGAGAACTTGATTTTTTTGAATCTTTGCAACTTCGTGTTGGACTTTTAAAAGGTCTTGATTTTAGTATAGTTGAAAAAATTAGCCATAATTTACCATATATGGCTGGAGCGGTAGAGACTATTGCAGAGCTTAAAAAAAGAGGAATGACAGTTGTATGTTTTAGTGGCGGCTTTAGAGTAGCTACTTCTTATGCAAAAGATATTCTCGGGTATGATGCAGATTTTTCAAATGTACTTCACCATAAAAATGGAAGACTTACAGGTTTAGTTGGTGGTGATATGATGTTTAATTTCTCAAAGGGTGATATGATAATTCGTCTTCAAAATATTTTAGAAATTAATAAAGAAGAAACTCTAGTTTGTGGTGATGGAGCAAATGACTTAAGTATGTTTGCTCATGCAGACACAAGAGTTGCTTTTTGTGCAAGAGAAATTTTGCAAAAAGAGGCAAATATTATTATTGATGAAAAAAACTTAACAAAAATTTTAGAAAAAATATAGAGGAAAATATATGATAGAAAATAGTATTTGGCGACAGTATAATAGTGAAAATAATTTTAGACAGATGATAGCTAGATGGAGTAAGATGGAGGTGGAAAATCTTATAGGAGATGATAAAGCACTCTATGGAATTTTAAAAAGTAAACTATACTACCCCAACTTGTCAAGACAACTTTTTCAAAAATCTAATTCCCTAAACACCTGTTACCCTATGCTACATTTTCACTAGAATTAGTGTAATCCTCATCATTAATTTTTAAACTATCATA
>JAKISR010000089.1 GCA_021648465.1 Sulfurimonas sp.
TCATTTACTTCCTTATCTTTGGTCGGATTTTAAAGTAAAGATTTTAACATCTAACTACTTCAAATCTAAATCTACAACTTTCATTTTTCATTTTTTTAAAAGTTGCACTTCAGATTTAAATTTTGGAGTGAGTATAATTAATATAATTATTAAGTGTATATTAAAGATAAATTTTGATAAAATTGTCTTATGAAGATAATAATTCTAGATGACTCAAAAACCATGAGAAAAATTATTAGAGCCTATTTATTAGAAGTAGGTGTTAATAGTGATGAGATACACCCTTTTGAAAATGGCTATGAGGCACTTGATTTTATAAAGATAAATGGTGCAGATATAATATTTAGCGATGTTCAGATGCCATATATGGATGGGTATGATTTTGCTTATCTTATATTTAAAATATTACCAACTTTGAAAAAATCTTTTTTTGCCATAAGTGGTGAGAGTAATCGTGATAGTTTTATGAAGATGAATAAAGTAGGTGTTCACTACTTTTTAAAGAAACCTATTGATTTAGAATATTTTAAAGAGTATGTTTTACCTAGAGTACTGGAGTGCCGTGCTACAGAGAGAGCGTAAAAATAACTTTGTAAGCCTTAACAATTAGATTTATCAGCTTAAGATCTTTTTTTATAAAACTCTTTTTTATACAGATCAAATTTATCCTCAAGTATAGCAACTCTCACTTCCTTCATGAGGTTTAGATAATAATGTAGGTTATGAATAGTTGCTAGTCTAAAATATGTTATCTCTCTTGTTCTAAATAAGTGATTTAGATATGCTCTTGAGTATCTTTGACAAGTTATACAACTACACTCATTATCTATTGGTTTTTCATCTTCTTTAAATTTAGCACCTTTTATGTTAATACGACCAAAAGATGTAAAAAGAGTTCCATTTCTTGCATTACGAGTTGGCATAACACAGTCAAACATATCAATTCCACGCTCTATATTTTCAATTAAATCCTCAGGAGTGCCAACACCCATAAGGTAGCGAGGTTTGTTTTTTGGCATATACTGTACTGTATGCTCAACAGTATCATACATATCTTGGTTTGCTTCACCAACAGAAAGCCCACCAATTGCAAAACCATCATAATCACTTAAAGCACAAAGCTCAGTTGCACTTTTTGTTCTAAAAGCTTTATCGGTTCCACCTTGAATTATTGCAAAGATACTTTGATCAATTCCTATCCCTTTTGCTTGGTTGGCTTTATGATACTTAATTGATTCTTTTGCCCACGCTGTAGTTCTTTCAATTGATAGTGCAATTCTTTCCTGTGTTGCAGGAAGAGCTACTAAATCATCTAATATCATCATAATATCAGAACCTAAATTATTTTGAATATCTATAACTTTAGTTGGGGTAAAAAAATGTTTTGAGCCATCTATATGAGAGCGAAATTCTATGCCATTTTCTTTTGGTTTTGAAATATCTGAGAGTGAAAATGCTTGAAACCCTCCACTATCTGTTAAGAAACTTTTTGTGTAGGTTGTAAATTTGTGAAGTTTCCCCATTTTAGCAACAGTTTTATCTCCAGGGCGTAAATACATATGGTAAGTATTTGCTAAAATAATCTCTGCACCAAGCAAATCCAGTACATCTTGCATATCAAGAGCTTTTACACTTCCAAGAGTACCAACTGGCATAAATACTGGAGTTTTTATTGTAGAGTGTTTTGTTTTTATAGTACATGCACGAGCATTTTTTGAAGTGGCTTCTAGAGTGAATTTCATAGTTACAGCTATCCTAAGTTTATAAGTTTGAAATTATAGCACTTTAGAAAGCTACTTCCACAAAAAAAGTGGGAGAAATACTTTAAAAATATATATTACATCTAAAAACTAAAAAGACTTTGAAAGATAATATATAGAATTTAAGCTATTTTTGTATAAAATTCACAAAATTATTTAAGTAAGGCATAGTTATGGCAACCATTGGAATGAGTGATATAAAAAAGAATGTTCGTTTAATTGTAGGTGAAGTGCCTTGCAAAATTGTAGAATTTCAACATGTAAAACCAGGCAAAGGTGCGGCATTTGTTCGTATGAAAGCGAAAAGTTTTTTAAATGGTAAAATAGTTGAAAAAACTGTTCATGCAGGTGATAAATTTGAAGTTCCCATAATAGATTTTAAAACAATGCAGTATCTTTATGATGATGGTGATATGTATCAATTTATGGATAATGAAACTTATGACCAACTAGGTTTACCTTATGAGCAATGTGAAGATGCTGCAAAATGGTTAAAAGATGGAACAAATGTAGATATGGTTTTTTTCAAAAACAAAGCTATCTCTGTTCAAGCACCAGAAGTGATGGAGCTGATTATAACAGATACCCCTCCAAACTTTAAAGGTGATACATCAAGTGGAAGTAAAAAACCAGCTACATTAGAAACAGGTGCTGTTGTTCAAGTCCCTTATCATGTACTGACAGATGATTTGATTAAAGTAAATACCATAGATTGTGAATTCTTAGGAAAAGTTAAATAGTCTTTCTTTTGTGAATATTAACTAAGTGATTTTGTTGAGTAATTAATTTTGTTATCAGAATAACTGATGTAGTATTCACTATAAACTAATATAAATGGTTATTATATGAAAATACTTCATTCTGTATTATTATTATTAATTATTATTGTTATAGCAATATCTTCAATACTTCTTTATAATCAAACACTCATAAAAGATAAACAAAAAATTACACTAAATACTAAAGAAAGTAATGATGAAGAAGCAGTACTTAAATCATTACAAAATATAGTAGAAGATGAAAAAAAAGAAGCGATAGCTAAAGTTGAAAGAGAGATAAAAGCTAAGCAAAAAGTTATAAATAAACAAAAACCAATAGCTAAAAAAATATTTGATGGCAAAGTTTTATATATGAAGCGTTGTAGGCTTTGTCATGGTGATGAAAAAATTTTTATAAATAAGTTTTCAAAAGATAAATGGAATAAAGTATTTAATAATAACTCTAAAATATTACTAAAAGTACATGATAAAAAGAGTGTTTCAAAAGTAACAAATAATTATTTTAAAACAAAAGAATATGAACTTGAAGTAGATTCATTAATAAAATACATACTTAGGCATTAAGAAATTTATTAGAAATATTGAGATATTATTATAGGTAATAGTATCTCAACATGAGAGGATGATAGTACATGTTTAAATTAATAAGTTTTATATTTATATTTTCTTCTATCTTTTTTATCCCTTTGAATGCAAAATCATCATTTAATGGTCAAAAAGTTTACTTAAAAGAGTGTAGGATTTGTCATAAGGGCAGTGATATATTTTTAGATAAATATACAGTTCCTCAGTGGAAAAACTTTTTAAATAAAGATAGTACTACACTAGCTAACATTCATTTAAATAAAAAAAAATATTATGTAGCTTCAAAAGATGATGTTGTTAAAGATTCACACTCTTTTTTTAAAAGTAAAAATTATAAGGATGAGTATAAGGTGCTTGAAAATTTTATAATAAAACATGTAGAAAAAAGTGGAATTATTTTTTATAATCATTAGCAAAATTATCATGATAAATTAAGTAAAATTCACTACAATACGACAGTTGTTTGTGGTTCAATTAATAAAATATCAGGATATAAACTTTGAGCGTTCAGCCTTTTACTCACCTACACTTACATACAGAGTACTCACTTTTAGATGGTGCAAATAAACTTACAAACTTAGTTTCTCAAATTAAAGAACTTGGTATGACCTCTGTAGCCATGACAGATCACGGAAATATGTTTGGTGCAATAGATTTTTATCATCAAATGAAAGCTGCAGATATAAAACCAATTATTGGTATGGAGGGGTATATTCATAATGGTGAAACTTTAGATGATAAATCTACAAAACAAAGGTTTCATATATGTTTATTTGCTAAAAATAAAAAAGGTTATGAAAACCTTATGTATCTCTCTTCAAAAGCATATATAGAGGGGATGTATTATTTTCCCCGTATAAATAAAAAAGTATTGCGTGAACACAGTGAGGGTATTATCTGTACATCAGCTTGCTTGCAGGGTGAAGTGAACTGGCATCTAAATCTACAAAATGAAAAAAATGTTAAAAATGGAGCATTAGGATATGATGGTGCTTTAGCTGTTGCACAGGAATATAAAGATATTTTTGGAGATGATTTTTATCTTGAACTTATGCGTCATGGTATTGGCGATCAGCTTTTTATTGATGAGCAAATACTAAAAATATCAAAAGAGTTAGATA
>JAKISR010000090.1 GCA_021648465.1 Sulfurimonas sp.
TTACTAAGGATGGAGTCAAAAATATGTAAAGTATGATTTTATAGCCTAATTTGGTGCTTCTGGATTCAAAAAAAGATGAGTTTCTTATAAGTTTAGAGGTGTCGGCAAAGTTATGGAATTATTTGGGGTTATTGATTTACTTGACAATGTCAAATTTTATTTTGTTAAAATTAACCTTTTTTTATATTTTAGAGTTAATATTTAACTAGCAGTAAGAATTATAGTTAAAATATAACTATAAATCAACATAAATTGGTTAATATTAACTAGCTGTATTTTTAAGAAATATGAGATAGATTTTTAGTTAAAAAGGCTGAAAATAATGACTCAAAGAGATATGGCATGGCACTTAAATATCATACACCTAATATATTTCTAGTAATGTCACTTAATACATATTTATTCATAATCAACAATTTAAAAAATAAAGTGCTAATTGTTAAGAAAATTACAGTCAAAAAAACAAGGTGGAGATTTATACTACCTTGTATTTCTTTATTTCATTTTTAGAATTAGTCAGTTTATTGTGAGAATCCAAACGAGGCTTTTAGATATGCTCTAATAGATGATGAGCTAAGTCTTCCATTTTGCTAAAAGCAAAAGTCTTTTTACCTAAATCTTTTAAACTAGCACCTATATGATAAACCTCTTTATTATCAATTATTAAAAATCTATCATGAAACTTTTTATTTGTTTTTATTGATATATCTTTGTATTGTTTATTATATTTTTCTAAATCCAATTTTAATGCTTTTGTAAAAGTATTAGTATGGATTGTAACATCTATATTTTGGTTTTTACTGAATAAAAGGAGAGTGCTATCATCTACAAAGTTATCTATAAGTACAATACTACTTTTTGCACTTCTTATAAGGTCTGATACGAAATTATGGGCATCAAATATTTGTCTATCGAAAAATATACCTTGTGACTGTATAGGATTCTTATCTTCTAGGGCTTCAAATACTTTATCAAATTTATCATCATGTTTTAAAAGTTTTTGTTCTATATGATCAAATTTTTGAAATATAAGAGCATTTTGAGATATAAATTTTCTCATTGAGACAAAACTATTGATTATTTGAATACTTATATCAATAGCTGTTTTGCTTTTTAACACAGCACTTAGCATTGATACACCTTGTTCCGTAAATACATAAGGTAAATATTTTGTATGTTTTCCCCAAGTGTTTTCTGAGTCTAATCTTAAGGTCACAATTTGTGACCTTAAGATTTCATATTCCTCTTGTGTTAATTGAAATCTAAAATTTTCAGGAAATCTTTCAGTATTTCTCTTTACTGCTTGATTAAAAACTTTTGTTTCTACATCATAAAGCTCTGCTAAATCTCTATCTAACATAACTTGCTTATCTCTAATAGTATAGATTTTTGATTTTATATCTATACTGGTTGTTGTTGTAATATCTTGCATAATATTTCTTACCTTTTATTATTTGAGATTATATAGTAATTTATATGTAAATCAATAAATTATTTTTAAATGATGTCATATTCTATGATAATTCTTTAAGGTCGAAAATTATGACCTTAAAGAATTATTCCGTTTATAACTTGAGGTAGCATTTTGCGACTTCAAGTTTTTATATTCATCTTCTTAAAATCTACCGCACTCCGTTTGCTGACTCATTCACGACTTACTTCATTGCATTTCGTAAGCTTTCGCAGTGAGTAATAATTATCTGTACAAATCATTCACAAAGTTTCTGCCACTATCAGGTGCTAATTTTGCATATCTCATAGTTTGTTTTATATCTTTATGATTCATAAGTTTTTGAATTGTAAAAATCGGTGTTCCTTGTATTGCTAAATGTGAAGCGAATGTATGCCTTAGAGTATGTATAACAACTCTATTTTTTCTATCATCTTTTTCAAGTTCAATGTTAAATAATTTATCTATTTTTGGTTTTAATCTACTTTGTATTTGTCTAGCAGTAAATTTTTCGCCAGTTAAACTTACTATGTAGTCATTTGCTCTCATACTTTTTAATTTTGGTTTTATAAAATCAAGTATCTCATCAGTTAAAAAACCTTTATATGTATCTTGATTTTTAAAGTCATATAGTGTTACAGATTTTGTAGCAAGATTTATATGTTTTTTTTGAATATGTAAAATGCTTTCAAGTCTTGCACCTGTTGTTAATCCTAACTTTACAAAAGTTGTTAAAACCTCATTATCTTCTATTGTTTCAAAAATTTCTTCTATCTCTCCAGTATCTAAAAATCTCTCTCTTGTATTGTCAATTTTAAATCGCTTTATCTTTGTAGCTGGATTTATAGTTTTACATAAATCTTTTCTGATACCATAGTTAAATATTGTACTAAAAAATTCTGTAATTTGATTAACTGTTTTTGCTGATAGAGTTTTAATTTTATTTCTTTGTAAA
The DNA here is from genome assembly GCA_021648465.1 of Sulfurimonas sp. Classification (GTDB taxonomy): domain Bacteria; phylum Campylobacterota; class Campylobacteria; order Campylobacterales; family Sulfurimonadaceae; genus Sulfurimonas. The sequence goes on from JAKISR010000090.1 coordinate 2,406, forward strand.
TTTTCTAAATCATCAGATGTTATTTTATTTACTGGTTGCTCTCCAAAAATATCGTATAGATGTTTTTTGTATTTATTTCTTCTATCTCTTATACTAGTTTGGGTAGAGTGTAAAAGCATATCTTCAAAATATTTTTGAGCTACAGTATCAAATAAAATTCCAACTTGTTTTTTATGTTTAATTGGTACTTCTGTTCCAAGTCTAATACTATTAATTACTTCATTTCTCTTTTGAAAACAAAAGTGTTCATTGATCCCTTTAGATTTATCGCCTATTTTAGCCCGTTTAAGTTTATTATTTTCATCTTTGTATGTGATATAATACGAAATATCGCCATTTAGTTTTGTGTAAAGCTGTACGGAAGACCCGTATTTTTTGGAGTTAATGTAGTTCATTTTTAGTAACCTATTAGTAACCATAATTCAAACTATAATATACAAATTTCAAAATTCTTTTTTAGTTTTCTAAAAACTAACTTCCAAAATCCAAAAAAAACATTAAACTAAAACCACTCCTAAATTTTATTACATAAATTTACCATATGCAAAACTCCAAAAAAGCATTTTCATTTGTAGAAATAATTATAACTATAGCAATTATTACACTCCTTGCTGTTATATGACTATCAATTAATCAAGGCTACAAAGACAACATAGACAACACAAAAATAATCTCCGACATTAAGACTATAAACAACGCTTTAGAATCTTACGCACAAGAAAACAACTCACTACCTATGCCTTGATGAAATACAAACTTTTACAAGATAGATACTAGTTATTCTCACTCATATTCAGACACTGAAACTTTTTGAGTTTATGGAAGTATTACAGAAGACATATTACCTAAAAAATATTTAGATGTTCTTCCTCTTGACCCAAAAACTAACTCTTATTATTCTTACTGAAAAACAGGGGAAAATGTAGATAAGTTAGTAGCTAATCAATTTGAGTTAGCTTCTGTTCAGAACATAGATTGAGAATATCAAGCAAAAGTATCATGAAATTATACTGCTGAAGCTTGACCTTATAATCTAATCAGAGAATATAACTGAAGTAATTTTGTGTATGACAAATCAAAAACCAACCTACCCTATAATCCCGAAGAGTTAATTTTAATAGCTACTGCTGATTGAGTAGTTTACAGAGAATGAGACACTATAGAAGCAACCTTATGAGATTTAGAGATTTACTTTTCAGATGGTTCTGTATCTGTACTTGAAAATGGATGAAAACTAGAACTTACTAAACTATCATTTCCAAATGAAGACAATCTTAACACACTTGTTAAATTGTCATTAGATGCTTGAACTATATGGACTAAGGCAACTCACTTAAACGATAAATCTCAATTTGAAGTTTATACTACAGATAGTACGGCTGCGGTTAGGGGTACAATATTTTGAGTTAGAAAAGATGGTGCTACGGAAGTCGTTGTTGTAGAATGAGAAGTTGAAGTTTATAAAAACGATGATAGTAATATACTACCCCAAGAAAATCAAACAACTTTTTGTAAAGTTTAATTCTCAAAAGAGTAAAATTAAACAATAAAAGTAAGGGTATAAATATGAGTAGGAAAATGGCTAAATTTTCAACACAGTTAA
>JAKISR010000025.1 GCA_021648465.1 Sulfurimonas sp.
TACTGGAGAGAGTTACAGACTAAAGCAAAAACGAGAAGCTGGATTATTAAATATTTCAGCTAAATAGTGTTACGAAGTGGCGCACTTTTGCACTGCATATTGGTGTACTTTTGGATTGCACTTGACAGCCATCGACCAGCCAACAACTTTTCTAGAGTATAAATCTATTACAGTAGCTAAGTAAAGCCGTTCCTCCTTAGTTGGAATATATGTTATATCTCCAACATAAGTATTATTAGTAGCACTTTCATAGAAATCTCTTTGCGGTCTATTTGAAGCAATTGGAAAGTTATAGTTTGAATCTGTGGTAACAACTTTAAATCGTCTCTTCATTTTTACTTTTAGATTAAGATATTTCATGATTTGACCAATTTTATTTAGAGACATCACTAAGCCATATTTTTTCATTAGAGCTTCTCGAATGCGTCTTGTACCATAAGTTTGACGAGATAATTCAAATATGTCCTTGATTAATTTATTTAGTTGCTTATCAACTTTATAAACAATGGAGCCATCTTTAATCCATTGATAGTAACAACTTTGGCTAACTTTTAAAGTTTTACACATTGTAGATATATTGAAACTCATCTTATGCTTTTTATCCATGCATACTTTATAGAGTTTCTTTTGCGAAGTATGCGGTTGCCTTTTTTAATATGTCCCGCTCTTATTATCATTATTTTAACTCAGAATAGGTAGCTATTCTTTGTCCTGATAATGGTAGTCAGATCAATATGTTACCTTTTAGAATGAATAAACCGTGTGGACTAATACAAATTCCTTGTGCTTTAGATTTTATTCAGCTATACTTCCATTAAGAAAAGATGATTCAAATTATATCTTTAGTCTGCTTTATATTGATAACTCCTTGTTGACAGTACATTACACCTAAAAGAAAACTTTTTATTATACTTTTAATTCATGAGTAATTTAATATACTCAATCAAATAAGGAACAACAATGGCAACATTAACAAACGGAACAGTTAAATGGTTTAACAGTGAAAAAGGTTTTGGATTTATCGAACAAGAAGATGGCGGAAAAGATGTATTTGTACACTTTCGTCAAATCAATAACACAAATGGTGGTCGTGTATCACTAGACGAAGGTCAAAGAGTTACTTTCGAAATCGGTGAAGGCGAAAAAGGCCCACAAGCAGAAAACGTTACAGGTCTGTAATCTTTTTTTAAAGTAGCTCTGTGCTACTTTGGCTTTCTCTTACACTACAAATAAAATCTCGCGGAATAGAGCAGTTCGGTAGCTCGTCGGGCTCATAACCCGAAGGTCGCAAGTTCAAATCTTGCTTCCGCAACCAATACTTTTTCTCTAGCTTTATCTTTTTTACTTTTTCCTTTGCCTTTAACTGGTGCTTTGCTTTTTTCTTTAACTATTTTATTTCCAGTCAATTCAAACCCTTGTATCTGCTCTCTTTGTAACTTTATCTCTGAACGTTTTTCAATTAAGCAAAAATGTTGAGCATCTTCATGCCCTATAAACGAAATAGCTACACCTTTTTTTCCTGCACGACCTATACGATGAATATAGTCTGTTGGAGAACGCGGTAAATCAAACTTTATTACACACCCTACATCTTCAATATCAATTCCTCATGATACTAAATCAGTTGCAAAAAGTATATTGAATTTTTTAGATTTAAAAGCATTTAATGTTTCATTTCGTTCCTCTTGTGGCAGGCCTCCATTAAACGAGTAAGCTTCAAAGCCATTCTTTCTAAATTTTTCAGCAATATTATCTGAAGCTCTTTTATTTGCCATAAAAACAAGTACATTTTTATATTTTTCACTCTTTATTAAATGTCTAAGAAGTTGTCCGCAATTTTCACGGTTTACTTCAATGGCACGCTGAGTAATACTTGAGATTATTGGCTCTTTATTTTGCATGAAAACCTCTAGTGAATTGGAAGTAATTCTAGAAACTATAACTTACATTTTAAGAGGGTAAGTTGCAGAAAAAAGTAAGTTTTGACGCTTTTTTGGAATAGCTTTTAGTATATTATCAAGCTCCTCTGCAAATCCAAAATCAAACATTTTATCTGCTTCATCCAAAACAAAAAACTCTAGATTCTTCAAGTTAGTCTGCTTTTTATTAAGTACATCAAGAAATCTTTCAGATGTTGCCACTAGAATGTCACTATCTTGCTGGGTTTTATATATCTGATTACCTATACGCTCACCACCAATAATGCTAATAACTTTTTGTTTTACAGGTAAAAACTCATAAAATGTAGTAAAAGTTTGAGCAACTTGAATAGTTAACTCTCTTGTTGGTGTTAAAACAAGCACTTTTTTCTTTGCTTTTTCCTTTTTAGTATTTTTAGCTAAATGTTCTAAAATAGGCAGTACAAAACTAGCAGTTTTACCACTTCCAGTCTGAGCTTTTACTAGGATGTCATGGTTTTGCAGTATAAGAGGAATAACTTTTTCTTGAATAGGAGTAGGAGTAAAATAAGCATTTTTCTTAAGTGCTTGTTGTAAGTTTTGGCAAAGCCCAAGTTTAGAAAATTGCATTTTATCTCTTTATATTGTTTGTTCTAATTTTAGAGAATTTTTATTTTATCTATGATTTAATTAGAAAAGTTTAATATATTAGAAAGAGCATATATAACTATTATTAATATTTTTTACGTGATAGTTTATAAAAAATTGATGCAAAAACACATATGCTTAAGTTAGTAAAATAACTCTTTATAATATACTAACTATTATGAATAAAAAGCAATCAACAAGAAATAAAATACTAGATACTGTTTTTACACTAGTGCATATTCATGAATACAACGGTACAAGTATGTCTATGGTGCTTAAAAAATGTGGCATTCCAAAAGGCTCCCTATATCACTGTTTTGAATCAAAAAAAAGAGATGATATTGGCTGTTTTAAAAGAGAGAATTTCTCCAAAGATGGATGAACTTTATGATTTTAAAAAAGTTGATAATGGGCATGAAATAGATACTATCATAAGTGATATTTTAAAAATTTCACAAAAAGATATGTTTATAATGAACGGATGCCCATTAAGCAGAATTGGTCAAGAAATCTCTTCTATTGATAAAGACTTTGAGTTAGAGATTAACTTTGTTTTTGAAAGAGTAAAAAATAAAATTAAACTACTGCTTGATTGTACAACTTTTAATAAAAATATCAATACAGATTCACTTTCAGAGTTTATAATTACTACGATAGCTGAAAGTCTGTCTTTGAGTGAAAATCAATCGTCAAAACACAGATACTTGCAGTCAATTAGCCATTTGGTAGGTTATTTAAAATCAATAAAGAGACGATAGACCTTTTGGTCTAATTTAGATTAATATCTAATAAAGTAATATTTACTAGACCAATCAGTCTATTAAAATACTTGTTAAAATTTAAAATAATTTAAATCATAGCCGATACTGTAAATCTCATAAATTTACTAGGAAGATAATTTGAAATATATAAAAACAAGATATATAAAGTTTAAAATACTTATGCACAAACTAAAAAGAAACCGTTTAAGAGTATAATACTTCTTATAATTTAGAAATAAGGAATAAAAAATGAATGATATCTATAAATTACTAGTAATAGCAACTCTAATTTTATTTAGTGGATGTGCCCGTGTTGGGCATGATTTCGATGCACAAAATGTAAATATGATTATGATTGGTAAAACATCACAAAGTGAGATAGTACAAATGTTTGGTAAACCTTGGCGAAAAGGTATAGAAAATGGCGTTACTATGTGGACTTACGGGCGTTATACTTACCGTGTTGTAGGTCAAGCAGATACAAAAGACTTGGTTATAAAATTTAATGATAAAAATATAGTTAAATCGTATACATTTAACGAAACTGTAGATTAAGAATTTGAGAAGCTTATATCATTACAGCTTCTCTTTTACCCTCTTTTATTTCTCCAATTAAGTAACCGTCTGTTCTAGAAAGAATTGTCTTAATATTAGAATCCTCAACAATTAGTATCATTCCAACACCCATGTTAAATGCTCTAAACATCTCAGCTCTCTCAATATGAGGAGCCATTAACTCAAATATAGGAAGAACCTTAATAGAATCCTCTTTTATTTCAGCCATTAAGTTCTCAGGAAGAGCACGAGGTAAATTTTCAACTATTCCACCACCAGTTATATGAGCCATTGCAACAATCTCGTTTTTTAATTCTTTAAACATTTTTACATAAATATTTGTAGGAGTTAAAAGAGTTTCAATGAGTGGTTTATCATTAAAATCATCATTAAAATCTAAATTCATTTTATCAAATAGTACTTTTCTAGCAAGTGAAAAACCATTTGAATGAAGTCCAGAACTTGGAAGTGCTATAAGTTTATGCCCTGCTCTTACAAGTGAGACTCTATCCATCTCACTTTTCTCAGCTACACCTATTGCAAAACCAGCTAAGTCATAATCATCTTCAGAATACATTCCAGGCATCTCAGCTGTTTCTCCGCCGATTAAAGCACACTCACTTCTTATACAACCCTCAGCTATTCCAGCCACTACATTTGTTGCAACATCAACATCAAGTTTTCCTGTTGCATAATAATCTAAAAAAAAAGATGGGGTACCAAAATTACATAAAAGATCATTTACACACATAGCAACTAAATCAATTCCTACAGTATTATGTATACCACTATCAATAGCTAACTTTAGTTTTGTACCAACTCCATCAGTTGCTGCGAGTATAACTGGCTCTTTAAAACCTTTTGGTAATTCAAACGCTCCAGCAAAAGAACCTATTCCACCAAGAACACCTGGAATCTTTGTAGATTTGACTAATGGTTTGATATTTTCAACGAAACTATTACCAGCATCTATATCAACACCAGCATCTTTATAACTAATTTGGCTCATTACGAACTCCATTTTAAAAGTGTAAAATTATATCAATAAAAACATAAGCAAATAGTTAAAATTGGACTTAAATTTATACAATATTTTAATGTTTTAAAGCATTTTAATTCTAATATGATAAAATCGCATTTAAATAATAAGTAAGTGAGCATAAACAACTTATTTAAATTAGGAATTATAAAAATGAAAGAATTTATCTATCCAGAAATGATGGTACATGTTCCAGTATGTACTTCAAAAGAAGCAAAAAGTATCTTAATTATTAGTGACTCTTCAAAACTACTTGAAACAGAAGCAGCAAGACATAATGAAAGTTGTGTAAAAGTTATTGGTTGTAATCTAAATGAAATTAATACACTAGATAATGATTCGTACGATATTATAATATCAGAGATGGCTAGTGATGTTACATTTTTATCTCAAGTTAATCGTATTTTAAAAGATGATGGTCAATTTAGTACAACTCATAACTCTTTAGATGATACAGAGTTTAATAAAACTTTGATGAAAGACTTAGGAAAGTATTTTAAAATTATTATGCCATACAATCTTGGTAATCACACTACTGCTCTTCTATCTTCAAAAGAATATCATCCAACAGCAGATATTAATCTGCACCGTGCTGATATGATTGATGATTTAAGTTATTACAACTGTGATGTTCATGTTGCTTCATTTGCTATGGGAAACCATATCAGAAAAGAGTATTTAGGAATCATTAGAAACTAATGGCTTTTAATTACGCTATCGCACTAACTGGTGGAATTGCTACAGGTAAAAGTACCGTAGCGTCTCTGCTTGCCTTAAATGGTATGAGAGTTATAGATGCTGATAGTATTTCACATAAGATTTTAGACGCTTCAAGTTCTTGGGTAAAAGAGACTTTTGGTGATGAATATATAAACGGTTCAAAAGTTGATAGAACTAAACTTGGTAATTTGGTTTTCTCAAACATTGAACTAAAAAAAAAGTTAGAAAAATTTTTACATCCAAAAATTCGTTTAGAGATAGAAAAAAAAAGTATCAAACAAGATAGTTTTGAATTTCCATATCTTATAGATATCCCATTATTTTTTGAAAATGGTGCTTATGACATAGATGAAAGTGTTGTTGTTTATACTCCAAATGATACTCAACTTCAGAGATTTATGAAAAGAAATGGTTATTCAAAGGAAGAGTCACTAAAGAGAATAGCTTCTCAAATGCCGATAGATAAAAAAAGAGATAAAGCAACATGGGTTATTGATAACTCTAAAGATCTAAAATATTTACAAAAAGAAGTTGAAGAATTTGTTGATAAAATAAAGATAAAATATAAAAAATGATAAGAGATAAATATGAAAATTGAAAAATATTGTGCAAATGGGAATGATTTTGTAATTTTTCACTCAGATACTAAAAGAAATAGAAGTAATTTAGCAAAAGAGTTATGCCATCGTCAAAATGGTATCGGTGCTGATGGACTTATAGTACTTTTACCTCATAAAAAATATGACTTTGAGTGGCAGTTTTATAACTCCGACGGAAGTGATGCTAAGATGTGTGGAAATGGTTCTCGCGTAGCTGCTCATTATGCATACAAAAATAATCTTGCTTCTAAAAATATGAAATTTCTTACAGGTGCTGGAATTATCAGTGCAGATGTTAATGGAGATATGGTTTTAAGTGAACTTACTCCACCTGAGATAATTGATAAAATAATAAATCATAATGGCAAATCATGGTGGCTTATAAACACAGGTGTAAACCACTTAGTTAATATAACAAAAAATATTGAAGATTTTGATATAAATGAAGCTCGTGAATTAAGACACGAATATAATGCAAATGTAAATATCACTTCTGTTTATGGAAATAATCTAAAAGTCAGAACTTATGAGCGTGGTGTTGAGGATGAAACATTAGCTTGTGGAACAGGGATGGCAGCTTGTTTTTATAGAGCTTTGAAAGAGAATTTAATTAGCGATAATATAGAAGTCTATCCAAAAAGTGGTGATACTCTTTATCTAGGTATAAATGATAAAACAATTACTTTTCGAGGAGAGGTTAAAAATACTTTTTCAACCAAATGGAATAGCGAACTGGACTAAAATCCAGTTATAAACCAGTAGCCTCAACAATTTTAGCTTGATGGTCTGTTATAAGTGGGTCAATAATCTCATCAAGTAATCCCCCACTCATAATCTCATTTAGCCTATAAAGTGTTAGAGCTATTCTATGATCTGATATACGATTTTGTGGATAATTGTATGTACGGATTCTTCCGCTTCTATCGCCAGTTCCAACCTGAGCTGCACGGCTTGCGCTATCTTTTGCTTGTGCTTCTTTCATCTCTAAATCATAAAGCCTAGCTTTTAGGACTTTCATAGCTTTTTCTCTATTTTTATGTTGAGATTTTTGATCTTGGTTGGTTACAACTAAGCCTGTTGGCAAGTGAGTAATACGAACAGCAGAATCTGTTGTATTTACACTCTGACCACCACAACCAGAAGAACGCATAACATCGATTTTTAAATCATTATCATTTATATCTATTTCAACATCATCAACCTCAGGCATAACAGCAACTGTAATAGCTGAAGTGTGTACACGTCCTTGAGATTCTGTTGCAGGAACACGCTGAACACGATGAGTTCCACCTTCATATTTCAACCTACTATAAACCTGTTCACCCTTAATAAGTGCAATAACCTCTTTAAATCCACCAGCATCGGAAGGGGATGTACTTAAAAGTTCAACTTTCCATCCTCTTACATCTGCATAACGACTGTAAGCATCAAAAAGATCACCAACAAAAATAGCAGCTTCATCACCACCAGCTCCAGCACGAAGCTCAACAATAATATTTCTATCATCATTTGGATCTTTTGGTAATAAAAGAAGTTTAATCTCTTCTTCTATGATTGGAAGCTGAGGCTCTAATTCTTTTAGTTCCTCTTTTGCCATATCAATCATCTCAGAATCACTTAACATCTCTTTAGATTCAGCAATTTGCTCAATTACGAATCTATATTCTTTTGCTTTTTCAACAATTGGTAAAAGTGATGATTGTTCTTTTGAGAGTTCTGTCATTTTTTTAATGTCAGAAGTTATATCAGGTGAACTCAGCAAATCGCTAAGCTCATTATAGCGGTTGATAAACGGATTTAGTTTATCTACTAACATAATTATCTTTTTAGTAAATTACGCTTATATAGCGTTTACAGCTTTGTGTAGACGACTGATTTTTCTAGCAGCAGTTTCTTTTTTTAAGATACCTTTGCTTACAAATTTTTGAATTTGTTTATTTGCTACATTCATTGCTGAACCAGCTTCTTCTTTGTTACCTGCTTCAATCGCAGAACGAACATCTTTTACAATATTTTTAAGACGAGTTCTGTAAAAACGATTACGCTCTGTACGAACGATAGTTTGGCGAATTCTCTTAATTGATGACTTATGATTTGCCATGTATGAGTCCTTCTCATAGAAATTTAGTGCAGAATAATAGCTTAAATATAATTAAAATTAAGTTAAATCATAAAAGTTATAATTTTTATGTTAAAATATGAGACTTAAAAAAGAAATTTTTTTTAAAGCTTACAAACCTTTATTAAAGGAAGACATATTGAAACGATTATTTGGAACAGATGGGGTTAGAGGTGAGGCTGGTACATTCTTAACAGCCGTGCTTGCTATGAAAATTGCAATGGCCGCGGGAATATACTTTAAATCTCGCTCAAATACAAATAAAATATTAATTGGAAAAGACACTCGTAGAAGTGGTTATATGATTGAAAATGCTATTGTGAGTGGTCTAACTGCTATCGGTTATGATGTAGTTCAAATTGGTCCAATGCCTACTCCTGCTATTGCTTTTATCACTGAAAACATGAGATGTGACGCTGGGATAATGATAAGTGCTTCACATAATTCTTATGAAGATAATGGAATTAAATTTTTTGATGGAAATGGTAATAAACTTTCTCACAGTGCTGAAAAAGAGATTGAATCTATATATATCGATGATGAAAAACTTCATAATGCTCAAACAAAAGCGAAAGAAATAGGTAAAGCAAAAAGAATTGATGATGTTATAGGTCGTTATATTGTACAGCTTAAAAACTCTTTTCCTAGAGATATCTCACTTAAAAATATGCGTATTGTTTTAGATACTGCTAATGGGGCAGGATATATAGTTGGACCAACTGTTTTAGAAGAACTTGGTGCAGATGTAATAACTCTACATAATAAACCTGATGGTTTTAATATAAATGAAGCATGTGGTGCACTTCATACAAAAAAATTACAAGCTAAAGTTATCAAATATAGAGCAGATTTAGGTATAGCTCTTGATGGTGATGCTGATAGACTTGTTGTTGTTGATGAAAAAGGTGAAATAATTGATGGTGATCATCTTCTTGGGGCATTAGGATCATATATGAATGATATTGGCACATTAAAAGGTGGTGGTATTGTAACTACTGTTATGAGTAACCAAGGCTTAGATGACTTTATGAATGAAAAGAATTTAAAACTTTTTCGCTCTAATGTTGGTGATAAAAATGTCTTAGAAATTATGAAAAAAGAAAATATCAACTTTGGTGGTGAGCAAAGTGGACATGTAATCATAAGCGATTTTGCAAAAACTGGTGATGGTCTTGTTTCGGCTCTTCAAGTCCTTGCTCTTTTAATAAAAACAAAAACTAAAGCTTCTAAAGCTCTTCGTCCATTTAAACTATACCCTCAAAAACTAGTTAATGTAGATGTTAAAAATAAAAAACCTCTTGGAGATATAAATAAACTAGATGCTAAACTAAAAGAATTGGATGAAAAAAATATCCGCCATTTAATTAGATACTCTGGTACAGAAAACAAACTCAGAGTTTTGCTCGAGTGTAAAGATGAAAAAAAGATGAATTTACATATGAATGATATGATTAATTTTTTTCAAAAAGCATTAAATGAATAATCAATATATTCGACTAATATCCATAATGTTTTTTACAATGGCAGGTATTTTTATAATTGATCAAAATATTAAAACACTTTTTGTTGATGGTTGGAGATACTATACTGATTGTATTGATTTAATCTTAGTTTATAACAAAGGTGTTGCGTTTTCAATGTTTGCTTTTTTGGATGAATGGTTAAAATATATTCAGATTGTTCTAATTACAGGAATTTTAATATATATAATTCATCTAAAAGAGATGTGTTACGCTTTACCTGCTGGCCTAATATTAGGTGGTGCAGTATCAAATATATACGATAGGTTTATTCATGAAGGTGTGGTAGATATGGTCTATTGGCATTGTGGATTTAACTTTGCAGTATTTAACTTCGCAGATGTAATGATTAATTTAGCTGTTGTGTGGTTTTTAATACTAAATTTTAAGCCTAAACTATGCAAAAGCTAACTAAAAGCAGGTTTTAGATATTATTGCCAAAAATTATGGTGAAATCACTATGAATACGGTAGATTTAATAAAGGAAAATGATGGAAATCAAAACAAATAAGATAGATGGTGCAAATGCTGAAATTCATGCGGTAATCCCTAGGGAAGAGATAGATGCAAATTTAGAAAAAATGGCTAAAAGTTTAACAAAAACTGCATCTGTTCAAGGCTTTCGTAAAGGTAAAGTTCCTGTTTCAATTATAAAAAAACAGTATTGGGCAAAACTAGTTGAAGATGCAGAAGCAGAATCTCTTCGCAATGTTTTAAGTGATGGACTAAAAGAGTTAAATATCTCAAATGAAGAGCTTATTGGCGAACCAAATATTTCTCAATTTGATAAAAATGATGAAAAAATTGAAGTAACTGTAAAAGTAGCTATGAAACCAAAAATAGAATTTGGTAAATATGATGACATTATTGATAGTTTTAATAAACCTACTGTAAATGATAAAGATGTTGATGCAAGAATAGCGACATTAGCTGATTCACAAAGTGTATTTGTTGACTTAAAAAGAAAAAGAATGGCAAGAAAAGATGATAATGTAATTATTGATTTTGAAGGTTCAATTGATGGAAAATTATTTGATGGTGGTACTGCTGAAAAATTTGAATTAGTTCTTGGTTCAAATCAATTTATCCCTGGTTTTGAAGATCAAGTTATTGGAATGAAAATAAAAGAAGAAAAAATTATCAAAGTAATTTTCCCTGAAAATTATAGTGGTAAAGAGCTTTCTGGTAAAGATGCTGAATTTAAAGTAAATTTACACAATATTCAAGAAAAAGAAAAAACTCCAATAGATGATGAATTAGCAAAAAAAATTCTTACTGGACAGGAAGACACTTCTTTAGAGAGCTTAAAAGCTCAAGTAAAAACTCAACTTGAGAATGAAGCTGTTTCTAAACTTTATAACGACAAATTGAAATCAACATTACTTGAAAATTTTGTAAACAAATGTAAATTTGATTTACCAGAATTTGTTGTTGATCAAGAAATTGATATTTCTCTTAACAAACAAGCAAGTACAATGAGTGAAGATGAAGTAAAAGAACTTCGTGAAAATAAAGATAAACTAGAAAAACTTCGTGAAACATTTAGAGAAGACGCACAAAAAAGTGTAAGAGCAACATTTATTATTGATGCATTAGCAAGTGCTGAAAATATTAAAGTTGAAGAAAATGAAGTTATGCAAACTATTTATTATGAAGCTATGCAAACAGGACAAGATCCTAAAGTTGCTTATGACAAATATAAAGAAGCTGGTTATCTACCTGCTATTCAAATGTCAATGGTTGAAGACAAAGTTCTTACTCAAATTCTTAACTCAAGAATGAAAGAGGTTTAATAATATGAGCTATATCCCTTATGTAGTTGAAAAAACAGGTCGTGGCGAACGCTCCTATGATATCTATTCTCGTCTTTTAAAAGATAGAATCATTATGCTAAGTGGAGAAGTTAACGATGCTGTAGCTTCTTCTATAGTAGCTCAAATGCTATTTTTAGAAGCTGAAGATCCTGAAAAAGATATCTACTTCTACATAAATTCTCCAGGTGGTGTAGTTACCTCTGGAATGGCGATATATGATACTATGAATTATATACGTCCTGATATAACAACTATATGTATCGGTCAAGCGGCATCTATGGGAGCATTTTTACTCTCAAGTGGCACTAAAGATAAAAGATATGCTCTTCCACATGCTAGAATTATGATTCACCAGCCCTTAGGTGGTACTCAAGGTCAAGCAACTGATATTGCTATTCAAGCAGAAGAAATTCTTCGTATGAAAGCTGAATTAAACTCGATTTTAGCAAAAAACACAGGTCAAACAACTAAAAAAATCGAAAAGGATACAGATAGAGATAATTTTATGAGTGCTAAAGAGGCTCAAGATTATGGTATGATTGATAAAGTATTAATTAAAAATATAGATGATTAAGGAGCTACTATGGCAAGAGCTTTAAAAAATAAAAATACTCAAAAAATAAAACCTTCTGCTGAAATCAAACCAAAAAGTGTACCTGAAGTTGAAGGTAGTTTAGAGGCTTATTCAAAAGAAGTTTTACAGGCACTTATTAAAGAAGGACTATCAACTACCCCAAATAATTTTTCACTATATTTTGATAGACTTTTAGAAGAAAAAAGTCAAAATACAAAAAAAAATATTATGTCAATATTAGACTCTGAAAAGAGCAATGATGATGAAAACAGTATGGTTCTTGAACAAAGCTTAAAACAAGGATTCTCTTCTGTTAAAAATATTCTAAGCATAACTGCCAATCTCTATAAAAATATGGTGCTAATGACAAAAATACTTGATAAAAAGAAACAAGAACTTCAAGATAATTCAGATTCAGGTATTGCTAAAAATATTGTAACTTCTTTAGAAAATGATATTTTAAAATTAAGCTCTATTATAAAAAAACAAAGTTTTAACATCAAAGATATGTATGATAAAACTGCCAAAATAGTAAAAAATGTAGAAAATGAAACAATATTTGATAATCAATATGGTGTTTTTAATAAACGAAACTTAATGACAAAGCTTGAACGAGAAATCGAGCAGATAGGTAGGTTTAAACATAAAAGTTCTCTAATTATGATAGAGCTCTCTCGTGATTTAAAAGATAATATCTCAAATGAAAAAGCTATCATGCTTATGACAAAAACTATTGCAAGGTTACTTCTTAAAACATCAAGAAGAAGTGATATTGTTGCTCACTATGGTAATGGAATATTTGCAATGTTATTAAAACATACTGATATAGAGAGTGCAAAAAAAGCTAGTGAGAGACTTTGTGACTTAGTATCAAATAGTAACTTTTTCTTGGCTGACAAAGAAATACAATTACAAATCTCCATAGGTATTACAGATGTTACTAAAGATTATTCCGTTGAGGAGATTGTCGTTAGCTCAATGGACGCAATTGAAAAAGCTTATGAAAGTACTAGTGAAGACTATGCTGTTTTACTAAGAGATGCACAAAATAAATAAAAATTAATGAAATTAAGTATATTAGAATATCCAAATAAAAGACTAAAAGAGATATCAAAAGAAATTAACAAGTTTGACGAAAAATTACATAAACTGTTGGACGCGATGTATCCAATAATGATGTCTTCTAATGGTATTGGTCTTGCAGCAATCCAAGTTTCACATGCTAAACGAGTTATATTATTAAATATACCAGATGAGGACAATGAACAACCAGCTGAAAATTTAATAGAAATGATTAACCCAATAATCACAGAGCAAAGAGGAGAAATAACCTACCAAGAAGGTTGCCTTAGTGTTCCTAATTTTTATGAAGATATAACTAGATATGAAAATATAACTATTAATTATTTAGATAGAGAAGGAAATACGAAACTACTTGAAACTGATGGTTTAATGAGTATAGCAGTTCAACATGAAGTTGACCATCTAAATGGTATTCTTTTTATAGATAAACTATCTTATTCTCGTAGAAAAAAATTTGAAAAAGAGTATAAAAAAGCTCAAAAAGAAAAGAAATTAACTAAAAAATAATTATAACTATAACTTTGAAGTTATATAGGACACCTATATTAAATCACGACCATATTAATAAATTTCATGACAAATTGCCATATAAATAATGATTCTATATAAAAATTATTATAATTATCAAAATTTATTAATCAATGGAGAGCATTATGAAAAAAGTGTCTTGTGCAACATATGAGGGAATTAATGCAAAAGTTGTTCATGTTGAATCCACTTTAACTAAAGGTTTACCTTCTTTTAGTGTTGTTGGGATGGCTAGTGCATCTATTACAGAAGCCAAAGAGAGAGTAAAATCATCACTCTTAAGTAATGAATTTACTTTCCCTCCTAAACGAATAACTATAAATCTTGCTCCGAGTGATGTAAAAAAAGAGGGTAGCCAATTTGACTTAAGCATTGCCTTACTTATTGCACTTGATTTTTTAGAGGATGATTTAAGTGAATGGTTTGTGTTTGGTGAGCTTGGTCTTGATGGAGTTGTAAAACAAAATACACAACTTTACCCTCTTTTACTCTCACTTGCAAACCAAAAAGTTATAAGCAAAGCCATAGTACCTTATGAGAGCTTAGGTAAATTATCTAAGATTCCAAATATTGAATTTTATGGAGTAAAAACACTTCAAGATGCTATAGAGCTTTTAAAAAATCAAAACACTGCTACACCAAGTATACAGCAAAGTGAGATAGAATATCCATCTTATGAAATAAACAAACAAAAATACTACTATGCCAAAGAGTATGCTGATGATTTTTGTGATGTTAAAGGTCAAGAGGTTGCAAAAAGAGCATCCTTAATCGCTTCTGCTGGTTTTCACAATATTTTATTTGAAGGCTCTTCTGGGTGTGGTAAAAGTATGATAGCAAAAAGATTGCGCTATATCTTGCCACCAATGAAATCAGATGAAATTTTAGATGTTGCAAAATTACAAGCTTTAGAGTTAATAGAACCTGAGTTTAAACCTCATAGAAATATGAGAAGCCCCCATCATACATCTACACTAGCTAGTATATTTGGTGGTGGTTGTCATTTCCAACAAACCTTGCTACATTCCACTAAACTCTACTACAAAGAAAATAATGCCAGTCCTTAAATTAGTTTACCAAAGTAAAGAAATATGTGTAAAGATATAAGTTTACAGTAGTAAACAGTTTTGTTTACTTTTTAAGATGAAAACTATGAGGAATTAAATTGACAAATGCCACGGTAAGAATAGATGGACTCCCATTAGATAATAAAGAATATGTAATTGTTAATTATAAAGGAGTACTAAAAAATTATGGATTTTCAACAGATATACCTATTGTTGCAATAGAGCTAGGATTGATTAATGGCAGTAAACTTATTAAAAATGAACTTACATGTATAGTAGGTCTGCCAGAACTTAGTATCCTAAGAATCGGGACTATATGGAAGAATCAAATAAGGCAAGAGGGCTACTGGAGTAAATATGATAGATATGTTGAGAAGCTACCACTTGCTTTCAATTTAGAAAAAATACCAGCTAAGATTTCAAGATACAAGAGAGAAAATCATATTTTACATCGTATTGATTTTGAAGAGCAGGATGTTGCATCGGAAGATAAAAATGAAGATGATTATTATAGTTCAACATTTACAGAATTTGGATCAGAAGATGGTATTAAATATATTGTTCCGTCTATAGAACTACTAATGAGTACCTATTTACCACGTAACAAACAAATTAGAAATGAGCTACTTCTACATTCTGTGGATACGGTTATTACCAACAATGTAATTGAATACAAAAATACAGGCACTAAGTATGAGATAACTGTTGACAAAAAATATGAACTAGAGACAATGGTATTTTTAGCATACCTAGCTTGCAATCAAAAAACGAGAAGCAATTTATCTAAAGTTTTATTTAGCATGGAATTAGGTAATCATTTAAAACTTAAACATTTAATCGCCATGCCTTATCACCCAGAGAAAATTTTTTTTAATGCAAGTGGTGTTTGGTTAAATGAAACAACTTTTTATATTCAAAGAATTTATGATTGCAAACCACCAAATGAGATACCTATAAAACTGATACGGAAAAAGAGTGCTATAATACCTAATGATGTAAATCATGCAACGATAACTGGTCCAATGGAAAATGGAGTACCACTAAATAATGCAACTATTGATAAAGAAACAAAAGTCTCCCATAAAAAGAATCCTAACGCTACTGTAGGTGTGAAATATATTGTGTCAGAGGTCTCACCAGATAATTCCGATATAAATTTAGAGATAGAAGAGGAGATAGAAAATATAATAGATAGTTCAAATTCTTACAATCAAGAGAATATTGAAGTTGAGGATGCTTCATCAGGTAAACTGAAAGGAGATGCAGGCTCAAAGAAAACGGCAAGAACAAAGTATGTAGTTGAGAAAAATCCAGAGATAATATTCTATTCAGAAGAGATAATAAGTGCTTTATTGGAGCTAACTGAAGGCTCAATACCAAAGATTAAAGATCTACAATATGTTGATGACAATGCGCAGGAACATGAAGATTTAATATATGCTAGTTTTTGTGCTAGGCATATAAACATGAACGACAACAAATATTGGGCTTCTGGATATGTACGAAGTTCAGGAATTAAAAAAGCTAAATCTGGATATAGAAAATTGTTGATTGTCAAAATAACCATTGAAGGAGTAAAACCTATTTATCTTTTAGAGATTGTTAGAAAGGTAAAAAGTGACTCATTTTCTGGTGTTATTTTTCAACTTCCATTAGATCTTGATTTTAATATTTTTGAAGATATTAAAGATGTAATAGCTTCAAATAAAGGACATTTTGTAGGTAAAAATATACTACAGTTTCCTGTGAAAAAAGCGGTTAGGATAAAACATAAGTGGGGCGCAATGAAACAGCGTTTTGAGAATGTATTTGATGTTATAAAAGAAAAGAAGATTTTTGACTAAATAAACATGATATTAAGTGGAATGATGTTACAATTATAACAATGCTTTATTTTGTGTGTAGGAACTGATTTAAAGCAGATGAAAATTTATGCTAGTTAATGATGATTACTTTTTATACATGTGTATATTAGTTACATTAATATTAAAGTATAATTAAATTGTACATTATTTCAGTGACTTTTTTACTAATTGTTTCGATTGGTAGCATTAAAATTTAAGCCTAGCATTAAAGGTGTTACATTATGAGCAGAGTATCTGTATCAAAGCATCCAGATGGATGGCAAACAAAAGTAGCTGGCAATGAAAGAGCTAGTAAGGTATGTACTACACAAGCTGAGTGCAGAGAGCATGGAATAGGTTTAGCAAAGAAGTTAGGTGCTGAATTTACACTTCATGGTGAAAATGGTCGTATTCGTGAGAAAAATTCTTATGGTAATGACCCTAAAAGTATAAAGGGATAATAATGGATTGTTCTAATGTGAAAAAAATTACAGATATAACAGACCAAATAGACTATCATGATACTCATGATGGTGGTCAAGGTGATTCTAAATGGGTTAGTTGTGGACAAGACAATGGCTATAATGAATTAAAAAATAAGTTTGATAAACATTTTGATGGTATCACTAAAGAATCGTGGATGGCAGAATTAATGTGTAAGTGCTGTAAAGAATTAAAGCCTAATGGAACAGAGAAAATTACTTGGTCCAAATTTTACAAATGTATTTTGTTAAAAGTACCTCAAGACAAAGAGAAAACTTTTAAAAAGCTGAGCGAATTAATTAAATGGCATGAAGCTAGAGAATAATAACATGTATCCTTAGTTTGGTAAATGCAAACTAAGGATATAAAGTATTTTTAGGTCTGCAATAGCAGGGGTTCAACTTTACTACTTATTGGTGGTGGTATCTTTATTCTTCACATTAAACCTGCTTCAAAAAGGCTAGGTTGATATGTTTTGGTAAAGGGTGGAAAAAAGAGTCCTATAATTGTATATGGATTTTTACTTCTTCTTATATGCATTTGCTTCATTGTGCCTAGAAATAAATGCAAATCATTATTTTTAGTAAAATTGATAAGTTTATCTTTAACTTTTTGCACAGCAATTTCTTCGCCATCCCTAAACTTACAATTCAAATAAAGTTGTGGTATTTCCCAGTCAATAATACTCATAGAGCTTACTACACCTTTATCATCTTCAAACTTTATCTTAAATTTATAAGGTATATATGGCATACCGGTAAATGCTACTTTGCATGTTTCATCATCAAATAAAGACTTATTGGCATTGTTGAAGGCAGCCTCTTCTTCTTTTGATGGTTCTGGCTTAGGATTTTTTTCAATTATAATATCAAGAAATTTAGTAGGCTTAAAAGTACATAAGGACATCTTATTCTCTCTAGCAGCATTAATTACATAGCTTAAACTCGTATATACTTTTGAATTTTGTAGAATGAAGTGTCTTCTTCTACCCCAGTCTTTATTAGTTGGTACATGCTCCAATATTTCTATTGTGCTAATATTGATTTTATGGCTTTCTGGTCTAGGGTCTCTGGAGTCTCTTGATATTTGAGCTTTTATCC
Source organism: Sulfurimonas sp. (assembly GCA_021648465.1). Classification (GTDB taxonomy): domain Bacteria; phylum Campylobacterota; class Campylobacteria; order Campylobacterales; family Sulfurimonadaceae; genus Sulfurimonas. The sequence goes on from JAKISR010000025.1 coordinate 18,353, forward strand.
AAGTGTACTTTTTAAATTTATTGTACTCTTCTAAAGTTCTAAATGGAACAGGATATATTCGAATCCACTCTCCACTTTCTGTTATGCCTGCGGTACACATGAGCTCACCATAGCTTTTTGAGCGAGTAGGATATGTTTTAGCTATTACAAATATTTTTTCAGTAGTTGTTAATATATGAATTTCCTAAATTATAATTTATGAAATATTATTATAGCTTAATCCATATTTATTGTTTAAAGTTTTTGCAATAATACCTCTATGGCAATATTCTATGTCTTTCTCAAAACAAGTTAATGCAATTTTTTCTTTATTAGTTATATTATTTATGTATGATAAGGCATCCTGTGCAGGTTTCTCAATTAGGGTTGTTTGTTCATATTCTTTAAAAAGCTTTTTATAATCAGATAAACTATTGAGCTCTTGTCTATTTTCAGACTCTATCCCTAGTTCTGGTAAGTGAATATATTTTATTCCAACATGTTCTACTGCATGTTTTAACATATTTTTTGAAAATCCAAACTTCATACTGAATGGATTCTTTCTGACATCACAAAGTACATTAATATCATTCTCTATAAGTTTGTTAATATAATTTTCAAAGCTGATTCCTTCATAGCCTATTGTAAATAAATTATCTATATTGACATCAAAAAGTTTTGGTTGTTTTTGATATTTTTTATCTAAAAATTTGTGTGCTATTTTGCTGTTTAGAGTGTAGTAAGGATAATTATTATAAACATGAGATATTAAGTTATTACCTGATAGGTGTTTATACTTTTGAACAAAATGTTCCAGCTGGGTCTTATCAATTTCTTTTAGGTGCTCTATATGATTTATATTGTTTTGTGTTAGTTCAACGGTATTGTTATTGTCATCTAAATGAAGTAGCCCATAATTATGCATAGTCTTTAAATCGGCATTTGCCTGAAAGGAATAACAACCATAATGATAAGGTATAAATTCATAAGCTTTTTTCTTTGAGCCATACTCCTCAACAAATAAAAATAATAGTTTTTGCATGTCTAATTTGGATAGTTTTCCATTAAATAATTGTAACAATGCCATCAATATTCTTTGTCTATTAAAAGTAGGTTTAGTTTTCATATCTTATCCAATTAGTTAATTTTATCATAATTTTAAGTTTTTAACAAGTATATATATTATACTATTCTATAGCAAATAAGTCAATAATATAAGATATTAGTAGTATATATTTTATACTATATAGTAAAATTTAGGAAATCATGAATAGAAAATTGTTTTTAGAAAAATTAGAAAAATTAGATCTTAATCAAAAAGAGTTTTCTTTATTGATAGGATATAGTTATCAAGCAGTAAAACAATGGAAAGATACAACTATTCCTAAATGGTTGCCTTTAATAATGGATCATTTAGAAATACTCAAAAATAATGCTTCTTTAGCAAAAGAATATGGATTAAAATGAATACAAGAAAAAAAGCACTTGAAAATCTGTTAGGTGAATATAAAGATTTTAGGCTGATTTCCGACGATAGCGATATTTCAGAACAGACAATACGCTCATGGATTCATGATTTTTTAGCAATATTTGGATGGGACACAAAAGATACATCATCAATTATTCAAGAAAAGCAATTATTAAAAAAAGAGAAAGAAAAATTAAAAGAAATAAACTCAACCTCTAACAGACCAGACTATAAGCTATTAGTGGATGGAAAAGCCATTACATTCCTTGATACCAAAAATATTGATGTTGACATTTCTCAATCTAAAAAATCTGCCTTTCAAATAAAATCTTATGGATGGTCCATTTCTGCACCTTGTGCATTTATAACGAACTTTGATGAATTTGCTATATATGACACAACATACAAACCTGATATAAGTCAAGAAGTGAATTTTGGAAGAATATATTTAAAAATTGATGAGTATATAGAAAGATTTGAGATCATTGATAAGCATCTATTTAAAGAGAATATAAATTCTGGGCTTTTAAATAAACTATATTCTGATGATTCAGGTATGAGGCAAAAAATACCTAAAATTTCAACTGACATAGCATTTGCTGAAAATTTATCTAGTTTTAGATTGTCTTTAGGCAATGCTATTTTGCTTAGTAACAAAAAAATGATTAATGACAATATAGAACTACTTTCATATTTGGTACAGATGATTATAAATAGAATAATTTTTATACGAGTGTGTGAAGCAAGAGATATTGAAAAAGACGGTCTTTTATTGGATTTTAAAGAGAAAGGTTTTTGGAAGACTTTTAGGCATTCATCCTATAATGATTTCTTTGAACATTATGATGGACCATTGTTTGATAGAGACTCGCGTTTAGATAAAATTATTATTCCTGATGAAATATTTGATGAATTATTACAACTATTTTATTATCCATCACCATACAAATTTGATGTAATACCCACAACATTGTTTAGTAATATATATGAAATATTTTTGGCGAAGAGGTTAGAATTTGACAACGGAAAACTTGTTGAAAAGATTAAACAAGAGTACTCAAAGACGAATGGTGTTGTTAGTACTCCTCAGTATTTGGTGCAGGATTTAATTAAGAGAACAATAGTCAAATCTGAGCTATTGAAGTGCAGTATTAAAGAAATCTTTGAAATAAAGATCTTAGATTTTGCATGTGGTAGTGGGGCTTTCATTGTCGAAATATTTGACTATTTACAATTAATTTTATTGGAAAAATATATAGCAGATAAAAATCAAGATTATCAAGATTATTTTCATTTTGATAAAGATAAAATCGCATTAACAATTGTTGGTAAAAGAAAATTAATCTCTAGCTGTATACACGGAATTGACATAGATGTAGAAGCTGTTGAAGTTGCAAGAATGTCATTAGCATTAAAAGTAATAGATGATCTAGATGAACATGAGGACTACAAGAGTTTAGGTGTTTATGGGTACCAAATTTTAAATATGATAGGTGAAAATATAGAATATGGGAATACTCTTGTTTCTAATGATATATTTAAACGATACCCAAAAATAAAAAATAAAAAAAATATACGGCAATATAGTTTATTAAACTGTTTTGACTGGGGTGAAGATGGGTTTGAAGATGTCTTTAACAAAAGAAGTGGTTTTGATTATATAATTGGAAATCCACCATATGTTGAGGCAAAACATATGACAAAAGATATGCCAATTATGCATCAGTATTTAAAAGAAACTTATCAATCTGCGAAGAAAGGGAAAATTGATTTATTAATCCCTTTTATCGAGAGAGGCATTTCTTTGTTAAATGAGAATGGGAGAATGGGTGTTGTTATACAAAACAGATTTTTTAAAAGTGAGTACGGTGAGGGGATACGCAATTTTACCACAACAAATAAAGTGCTTTCTGAAGTGATTACATTTAATGCAACTAATATTTTTAAAGATAGAATTACTTATATCTCGTCAATGATTTTTGATAGACAGGAAGCTGAAACAATTTACTATAAAACAATCAATGATGATATTTATAGTTTGCCAGCAAGACTTAAAAGTATTCCTTCTTCGAGAGAATATAAAGATGGATTTAAGGTGATAGGTTCTTCAACTATTGGTAGCGGACCTTGGATGTTTGAATCGCCAGAACTGCTAGCGATGATGGATGAGCTAAAAAAGTACAATAAGCCTTTTGGAGAATATGCAAAAATACGGGTAGGCATTCAAGTGTTATGGACAAAAGCTTACCACATAAAAGTTTCAGATGTTGATGATGAGAAAGGCATTTTGAAAGGTAAAAGTGGGCTTGATGAGAATATTGAAATAGAGATTGAAGCATGTCGCTCATTAGTGCCAAATGAAAGATTCTATTCCTTTAGAAAAGATGTGTATGATACATATGCTATTTTCCCTTACGATATTGTTGATGGAAAGAAAGAAGCAATTTTGTTCGATGATTTTTGTAAAAGGTTTCCATTAGCTGGAAAATATTTGAAAAAACATAAAGCAAATATAAAACGAAATATTACACAGGTGAATAAAAATAATCAAAAATGGCATTTGTATACTAGAGAAAGTCATTTAGAGGAAAATTATTCAAAAATATTAATTCCAATGACTGCAAATGACCTATACGCTAGTGTTACGACTAGTGATTATTATTACTGTGACAACTCAAATGTAAATTATGCGGATATACCAGAAAAAACTAATGACAATTTATATGCAGTGGCGGCTATATTTAATTCAACAATTTTTTCTGTTTTTGCTCGGGCAATAGCAAATAAGCAACAAAATGGATATTTTAAATTAAATAAACAATATATCGAACCAGTACTCTTTCCTGCTCATATTTTTAAAAATAATAAAAAGATTGTTAAGGATTTGGCTAAAGTTGGAATACAAATTGAGACAGAACAGGAAGAGTATCAATATATGCTTCCCCATCAACAAAAGAGAGCTAAAAGGAATCTGAAAAAATTATGGGAGCAGATAGATTTATTAACTGTAAAAGCTTATAAACTAACAAAAGTTCAAGAGGATTATTTCTTACGGCAAGGACGTAACATAGATAGAGTAAATATATTGGATGAAGTTTTATGAATAAACAAATAAAAGATTATATAAAGAATTTTTCCAATGATTTACATATGGTAAACAAATTAATTGTCGCAGCATACTTAAAGTACAATGATATTGAAGTTAAGAACAATAAGCATATTCTTGCTTTGCTAAGTGGTAATGATTATCGTGAGATTGATAATTTTATAAAGCTACTGCAAGAGCACTCTTTAGAATTTAATTTTGAAGATGTAATAAATCTATTTGAGATTACAATTCCGACAGGAGATATTGTAGTAAATGGTGCGATATATACTCCCAGATATATCAGAGAGTATATTGTCACTAATACAATAGTGCAGCAAAAAAAAGATAGCTCATCGCTTATCGTTGCAGATATCGCATGTGGTAGTGGAGCATTCCTTTATAGTGCATCCAAGTCTTTAAAGGAAAAGACAGATAAATCATTATCTGAACTTTATAAGAACAATATCTTTGGACTTGATATTTCAGATTATGCATTAGAAAGAACAAGGATACTCTTAACACTTTTTGCGATAGTTGAGGGTGAAGATAAAAAGACATTTGAGTTCAATTTATTTTGTGATAATAGCCTTGATTTTGATTGGTACAAAAAAGTTAAGAATTTTAATGGATTTGATATTGTTATAGGTAATCCTCCATATGTGAGGACTAAAAATTTAGATGTTAAAACTAAAAAATTAATGAAAAATTGGCAAACAGCTAGTTCTGGAAATGCAGATTTATATATACCATTTTTTGAAATAGGGTATGAGTTTTTAAAAGAAAAAGGTAGCCTAGGATATATTACTGCTAATACTTTTAAAAAAAGTGTTAATGCGAGAGCATTAAGAAGTTTTTTTGAAGGGAGAGCCGTTGATATTATAGATTTTGGACATGTTAAGGTATTTGAAGGAAAAATGACTTATACATGTATTACCTTTTTACAAAAGATCAATAGAGATAGTGTCTATTATACTAAGTTACTTCCTAGCACTTTAAGCTTACACCAAAATATCAAATTTTCTGATATAAAATATAGCATGCTAAATAATCATAAAGGATGGTTACTCGCAGAAAAAGAAATATTAAAAAATATACATATTATTGAAAAGACTGGTATTCCACTTGGGGATAAATTTTTAATTAAAAATGGATTAGCTACATTACAGAATACTTTATTTATTTTCATGCCTAAGAGAGAAAATAAACTATATTATTTTATGGAATACAATGATAAAGAGTATAAAATTGAGAAAGAGATATGTAGAGATGTGATAAAGCCAAATAAGTTAAAGACTGAAGATGCGATATTATCTTTAACGGAAAAAATAATTTTTCCATATGTAGTAAAAAAGAAGATAGTAACGGCACTAAAAGAGGTGGTATTTAAAGAAAAATACCCGAAGGCTTATAGTTACTTGTTAATGAATAAAGAATTGTTAATGCAGCGAGATAAAGGCAAAGAGAAAAAATATGAATGGTTTGAATTTGGTAGAAGCCAATCAATTAATGATTATGGGATAAAGCTTCTTTTTCCATATATGTCAAATAAACCATATTTTGTGTATAGCAGACAAGAAAATTTGTTATTTTATGCAGGATACGCAATTTATGGAGATTCTGAACGGGAATTGAGAGTTGTAGAAAAGATATTAAAATCAAAGGTGTTCTGGTATTATATAGAACATACAAGTAAACCATATTCATCCAAATATTATGCTCTGGCAAAAAACTATGTTAAAGATTTTGGAATTTGTAATCTAACTTCAGAGGAAGAAGATTTTTTGCTGAAAGCATCAGAAGATGATGTAAATGATTTTTTATGTACTAAATATAGTTTAATTTTCTAGTTATTAACAATATAATATATACTACCCCAACTTGTCAAGACAACTTTTTCAAAAATCTAATTCCCTAAACACCTGTTACCCTATGCTACATTTTCACTAGAATTAGTGTAATCCTCATCATTAATTTTTAAACTATCATAATAAACATTCATAGGTTTTTTATATTTCAATGTCTCATGAA
>JAKISR010000091.1 GCA_021648465.1 Sulfurimonas sp.
AATTCTCTTGTTTTGGAAAAAGTTACACCCGTTGGGTGAAGTCTTTGAGTGTGACTTTTTCGCTTTGAAGTACCTAATTATAGAGCAATCAAGCTTGTTGTCTAATTTGGTATGGAATTATTGGGGAAAAGAGTAAGATATAATTACATACTAGGAGATAAAATGATAATTTATGAAGATGATAAAATTTATATAGAAAAAGAAACAAGTGAGATTCCTTGGTTAAAAATTTTTACAAAAAAGCCTTATAAAGAGTTAGGTGATATCCCAAAAAAAATACGATTAAAACTCTGGAATATTTTTGACATTATAGAAAGTGAAATGAAAAAATACTACAATCCAAAAAAAATAAATATGGCTTCATTTGCAAACATGCTTCCACGTGCACATATACATGTTATGGCAAGATTTGAAGATGATAGTTATTTTCCAAATCCTATGTGGGGGGAAAAATTAAGAGAATCAAATCTGAAACTACCTGATGAAAATGAGTTTTATAAAAGAGTTAAAGAGGCTGTAGAAAAAAACATAAGATGAACTATTTTATTTGAGTTTCTAAAGAATCAATAAAATATTTACTGGTCTTTTAAAATTCTATTTTCTATTTTATCATAGTTTGAAGTGAAAGAGTTATTTTAAAGGACTATAAGGGACTAGAGCGCTTCCCCAAGTTAACCCTCCACCAAAAGCATCTAAAAGCATAAGATCTCCAGATTTTAATGAACCACTTTCATATATATCATTAATTGCCATTGGGATAGAAGCACCTGAAGTGTTTCCATATTTTTGTACTGTTAAAACTACCTGCTCTTTTTTTAATTTAAGAGCATCTCCAACAGCTTTTATAATTCTATAGTTTGCTTGATGAGGAATAAAATATTTTATTTCTGAACTATCAATATTGTTTGTTTCCAATATCTCAACTACATCTTTTGTTAAAGTTCTAACTGCAACTTTAAAAGTTTCATTTCCCTTCATTTGCATAAAACATGAAGCAGCTTCTTGATCTAACGAATCATGCATAGAACCGCTTCCACCATTTGGCGTCATAAGCAAATCAGCGTAAGTTCCATCAGCTCCAGTATGAATATCAATAATTGCTTCTTCTTTGTTGTCAGTTGCACAAATCATTGCAGCACCAGCACCATCACCAAAAAGTATACATGTTCCTCTATCAGTATAATCCGTAATAGAAGATAATTTTTCAGCACCTATTATCAGAATATTTTTTTTCATTCCTGATTCTATAAATGCCTTTGCAATAGATAAAATATAAACAAAACCTGTACATGCAGCAGATATATCAAATGCTGTGACATTACCAAGTCCAAGTTTAGTTGAAATTATTGTTGCAGTAGAGGGCATACAAAAATAATCAGGCGATATAGTTGCACAAACAACCATATCTATATTATTTTTATTTATACCACTTCTTTTAATTGCAAGCTCAGCTGCACAAACTGCCATCTCACTAGTAAACTCATTTTTGCCTGCTATACGACGCTCTTTGATACCTGTTCTTTTAAAAATCCATTCATCTGAAGTATCAACCATTTTTGATAAATCTTCATTTGACAATATTTTACTAGGAACATAAGCACCAATAGAGCGAAAGGCAGCATAAGCCATTAATCTTCCTTGTTTTTTAAAACTTCAAGTCTCTCAATAATATGTTTATTTACACCCGTATCAACATAGTTTATAGCCTGATAGATTGCATTCTCAATTGCTTTAGAATTACTTTTACCATGACTAACTATTGCACAGCCCTTAATTCCAATAAGTGGAGCTCCGCCAATCTCTGCATAATCTATCTGCTTTTTAAGAAGTCTAAATACTTTTCTCATAAGTAATGCGCCAGTAATTGCGATTGGAGATTTTCTAATATATTCTTTTATGAGTCCACTAATAGTAGATGCTACGCCCTCACTAGCTTTTAAAACTAAGTTTCCTACAAAGCCATCACAAACAATTACATCACAAGAGCCATTAAAGATATCACTACCCTCAACATTACCCTTAAAACCTTTATAGCCCTCAAGAAGCTTATAAGCAGACTTTGTTATTTCATTTCCCTTGGAACTCTCTTCACCATTGGCAAGTAAACCAATAGATGGTTTTTGTATGCCAAACATATCCTCAGCATAACATCCACCCATTACTGCAAATTCAGCTAAATGTTCAGGTTTTGAATCAACATTTGCACCAACATCTAAAACAATTGATTTTTTAGAATTTTTCGTAGGCATTAAAGCTACAAGAGCAGGACGAGAAACACCTTTTAGGCGACCTAGTCTAAGAGTTGCTAATGTCATTGTAGCTCCACTATGTCCAGCAGAAACTACACCATCAGCTTCTCCAATTTTAACTAAATCAATAGCTTTGTATATACTGCTTTCTTTTCTTTTTATTGCATCTGTTGCAGCATCATTCATTGATATTACATCATCTGCATCTAGTATAGAAATCTTATCTCTATAGCGTTTTGGTAACAGAGATAAAATTTCTGATTTTTTTCCTACAAGAATAGGTATGAAATTTTTTTTCTTAAGTGCAGCAATACAACCCTGTACAATTGGCTCAGGACCAAAGTCCCCGCCCATTGCATCAATAGCAATTTTTACCATTAACTACTTATACTCACCCGTTGTTGGGTTGATGTGATGTGGAAGCTTATATGTTCCGTCTTTATCTTTAACTGGACGAGCTAAAGAAATTTTATAGTGAGTTCTTCTTTTCGCTGAACGAGAGTGAGAGACTCTTCTTTTAGGTACTGCCATAGTATCTATCCTTTGTTTTTTTAATTTATAAAAAGAATAACTTCCTTTTATTTAGACCAAGCTAGTCTATAAAGTTAACCTTGCTAAAAGGCAAATTTCGTTTTATTGCTATTGAGAATTCACACAATCCTCACAACTGTTATAATCATTCTTAATAAGTTCTATTTCTGAATTCATTAAATCTTCTAAGTTAGCCATTGAATCTAAAGATTCAACAACATCGAGTATAGCTTCTTCACTCTTCTCATAAATACCGTCAGAGATAAAAAACTCCACTTCTTCGTCTATATCTAGCTTAAACTCGTTAGCACATATATCACAATTTGTAATAATTTTTCCATCCAATTTTGCTTTTAAAAGAATTAATTTATTGGCATCATACTGTAAATAACCTTTAAAAGTTATTTCGTTAGAATTTATCTCAAAGTCTACAGGTGTTTTTCCAACTTTTCGTAATGTTACTTTCATTATTTATTTTTTTAATGAAAAATTCTCTTAATTTAAGAGATTTCTCTCTCTGAAAAAAAGAAAGCAATTTCAACAGCTGCATTCTCAACAGAATCACTTCCGTGAACTGCATTTGCATCTATATTTTCAGCAAAATCTGCACGAATTGTACCTGCTTCAGCCTCTTTAGGATTAGTTGCACCCATCAAATCACGATTTTTGCTCATCGCATTTTCGCCTTCTAAAACTGTAACAACTACTGGTCCACTAATCATAAAATCAACTAAGTCATCAAAAAATGGTCTCTCTGCATGAACAGCATAAAATGCTTCTGCATCCCCGCGTGAGAGTTGAATTTTTCTTGTTGCTGCTATTTTAAGACCACTGCTCTCAAAACGATCTAATATTTTACCTATAACACCCTTGGCTACGGCATCTGGCTTTATTATTGATAGTGTACGTTCCATCTGTTCTCCTGTTAAATACTTAAAAATTTTGTGGAATTATACCAAAAAAACCATATAATTATAATTAAACTCAAACTTAAATTTAAATTTATAGATTTCCAAAATTTAAATCTGAAGTGCAACTTTTAAAAAAATGAAAAATGAAAAATGAAAAATGAAAGTTGTAGATTTAGATTTGAAGTAGTTAGATGTTAAAATCTTTACTTTAAAATCCGACCAAAGATAAGGAAGTAAATGAGTAATTATAAACATCTAACCAAGGAAGAACGA
>JAKISR010000092.1 GCA_021648465.1 Sulfurimonas sp.
TACTAAGGATGGAGTCAAAAAAATAATAAATGATTTTATAGCCTAATTTGGTGCTTCTGGATTCAAAAAAAGATGAGTTTCTTATAAGTTTAGAGGTGTCGGCAAAGTTATGGAATTATTTGGGTTATAAGCTAATTAGTACATAAATTTATGATATTATATCTGAAGTAAACTACTAAGGAATACTAAATGTTGACTTCTATTCATAAAAATAGACATGAGTATGATCAAATAATTATTACTAATTTAGAAGAATTTATATATAGAATGAATAGATATAATATAGAATATGCAGTATCTTTAAGCTTATGTGATAAAGATTTTGATTTATCTAAGATACGATCACATAAAAGAAAAACAGATAAACTAATTATATTAGAAAATAATCTTATCTGCATAGCACTTGATGCTGTTAATACTGAAACAGCTATTAAAGCTACATCAAATTTACAAACTGATTTTCAAACTCAATGCTTTGGGCACAAACTATATACTTGTGTAGTTAACTCTTGTGACCATGAGAGTGAATTTGAGTTAATTAACTATCTTTTTTATATTTTAGAGTATGCGATTAGTAATAATATGGACGGTTTAATTATTGATCAGACTCAAATTGTATTTAATGACAACTAAATAATAATTAATCCCAATCATCTAATACAAATCCTTTAGGTTCTTCTTTATCCTCATGTTCATTTATCTCAGGCTCTTCTATCTTTTTATCTTCAGATTTCCCAATCTGCTCTTGAAACTTTAATTCTAAGCCATTTGAAGTCATAACAAAACCATCAATTTTTATTTTACCATCATGTATATCTTTATGATGTTCTTTACATAGAGGAACAAGATTATGCTTAGAATCTTTATGAAAATGCCCAATAAACCCTGCTCTATCTGCTAACGATTGATGATTAATATGATGTACATCTTCAGCTATAGCTCCACATATCACACATTTAGTTACATAAAGATCTTTGTTATATTTAGAAGTTTTTTTCTTTACAAGCAACTCTAATTCATCAAAATCTTTTGCTAATCTCTTTCTAATTTTATTTGCAGTATTTAAAAACTCATTATCCATATGTAGTGATTTTGCAAACTCCAAACCATATATACTACTTCCACTTCCAGCTTGTAAAATTCTATTAAAAAGTAAAGTATCTTTAATTTCATCATATTCAACACTAAGATGCAAATCAACGACATTATCCAATATTGTAATCTCTTTCATAGTTGAGAGTTGATGAAGATGTGTTGCAAATAGAAAAAGTGAGCGAAGTTTTGCTAATTTTATAATAGCACTTGAGACTATTGCCACACCAGATAATGTTTCTGTTCCATGACTTATTTCATCTCCTAAAATTAATGATTTAGTAGTAGAGCGATTAAATATATTTTTAAGCTCTAACATTTCAACTGCAAAAGTTGAAAGCCCTTTTGAGAGGTTGTCTTTTGAAACTATACGAGTAAACAATGAATCAAAAATAGAAAATTTCATAACTGCTGCACTTACAAAAAAACCTGATTGTGCCATCAATGTTGCCATACCAATACTTTTCATTAAAGATGATTTTCCACTAGAGTTGATTCCGTAAAGTAAGACACCATTTATATCATGCCCATCATGAACACCAACATCAAGCATTACTGTTTTAGGATGTGGGAGATCCATATAAACTCTATTTCCCATAACAATATCATTAGGAATATACAAACCACTCCTTTCTTGAACTTCAATAAGTGGATGACGCAATTGCATAATTTGTATAAAGTTTTCATCCTTTTTTGTATCTATAATCATCGGTCGTGAATATTTATACATTTGTGCAATTTTTGAAGAACTAACACCTACATCTAAAACAGCAATATAGTTTATTACTCTATCAAAAAGTAAAAAATATCTTTTTTCATAAATTCTTTGAAGTTTTATATATCTATCTTTAACTAATGAGATAATTTTACGACGATTTTTCATAATATTATCTGAGAGATTATCTGTAAAAGTTGATGTAATTTTTACACTATTTATCAGTTTTTTAACTCTAAAATTGTTAAAATCCTCACTTTTATTAAATTCATTCTCTATTAAAGAAAATCTATTTTTACTTAAAGATATATAATAACCGTCTTTTTCTAAAAGACCAAGAGTTACTAAACGACTTGAACTTTTTGCATTTATATTTTCAAGCAATATTTCTATCTTTTTTATAATATCTTCAAAAGCAATAAGCATAGTAGAATTTTCTTGAACTAAAGTATCAATGCTTTCATCAACTCCATTCATTAAAAAATTTTCATCTACTGTGGTATTTGTAAATCTACGAGAAACATCTAAATCAATACTTTTAGAAATATCTCTTAAAAATTCATCGATCTCATTTTCACTGAAAGATATTTTTTGAATTTTATGTTTTTTGATATATTGCATCAACTCCTTTACACTAAGCATAGAATCATAAATATGATTCATCTCAAAAGGGTGAAGTTTTCCCAAATTTAATCTACGAGACAACCTCTGCAAATCATAAACTCCACGCATTGTTTCATCTAAATATCTAGTATGAGATAAAACTCGCTCTATCAAGTTATATCTTTTTTCTAATTCATTTTTTTCTAATATTGGGTTTAATAATCTCTCTTTTAATAAACGGCGTCCAATGGCTGTAGCAGTTTTATCCAACATTTTTAAAAGCGTGAATTCTTTTTTATCTTTTGAAATTATATTAATTTGTTCTAATGCACTATTTCCAAGATACATAAAACGGCGATTATCTATAATATTTGGTAAATCTAGTTTTTGTACTATATGTATATCATGTTCAATCACAAAGTGAATAAGTATAGCTAGAGCTTCTGTTATCATAGGACTTCTTTCTAAATCCAAATGTTCTATGGCTGAGAGAAGTGAGCGTAATTGATAAACTTCACGAAACAGTTCATTTTGAAACTCTACACGAGGTCTTTGATTATTTACACTGTAATGATAATGTTGAGAAATTTCAAGATACTCTATAACATGTCTTTGCTCATCTACTCCATCTAAAAAAGTAATAACTATCTCACTTGTCCTATAAATATTAAGTAAGTTAAAAACCTCATCTAGTGCATATGATGGATCCTCACTAATTCCATGCCCTTCATAAAGCCATGTTTTTCCAGTTGTAACATCTATAGCACTGTACCCAACTGTATATATATCTTTATGTTTATCTATAAGAAGTGAGACTATATAGTTGTCATCATTATCAACTATATGATCAAAATTTGTTCCAGGAGAAACAATTTGAGAGACATATCTACTTATTTTTGGTGGATTGCCTTTTTGTTTTACAATTATTACCGTATATTTTTGCTCTGTAATTAAGCGATTTAAATATCTCTCAAAAGAGACAGCAGGAACACCAGCTAAAAGTGGATTTTTATCAGAATTTTCTATTATATTTTTATTTTTTTTAGTTAATTGTATATTTAAAAGCTCAGCAATCTCTTTTGCTTTACCTATTTGTTCATCATCATTATTTATTTCATAAACTTCAAAAAAAGTTCCAATTTCCATAAACACAACAGTATCATTTCCATACTTATCTTCAAAAAATGTTTGCAACTCAAAATATGTTTGAGTTAAAAGTTTATCTTTATTATTTAAAATATTATTTACATCTGTTGAGAGCATATATTACTTTTCTAGCTTTTTTTACAATTATATCATATATACATTATCTCTATTACATGAAGAAAGCATATAATCACGGCTGATTCATACAAAGGCACAAATATTGCTTAAATCAAGGTATGACAAACTTTAACCTACGCCAAGAGCTAAAAACATTAAAAGATAAACGCAGAGTACAGGCACAACAACATAAGATAGATG
>JAKISR010000093.1 GCA_021648465.1 Sulfurimonas sp.
CTTCTATCTTAAATTCATCTGTATATCTTGGTGGCATTTTTAACCTTTAATTATTGATAACAATCTTCTTGTTATTTTATCTAATTAACTGATTAAATTTATGTCTCAATTATAGGGAACATTCCAAATCTTTTCTTCTTTCGCATCTCAGTTTTTGTAGATTTTATCTGTGCAAATTCTGCATTATAGCCTCGAATTACATCATTATTTCTTCTTAGTTCTCTGCAAATTGTTGATGGATGAACTTCAACTTCATGTGCAATATATTTCTGTGAATATCCTTGCTTATTTAAAGTTGAAATATGGTATCTTTTTGATAGTGTTAATTGAGTGTATTTCATGCAATCTCTTTTGTTTTAGTCGATAAAAGATTACTGTAAATACTCTCAGTTAACCTTTAATCTACATTTTTAAAAAATTGCACTTGATGTTAGAATTGGCGGTTTAAAAGGTGGATGTTGGGAATTGATTAATGAGTGATTTATATAATTTATTAAAAGCAGAAGTAAAGAGTATATAATGACTTTGTTTGAAATAGAAATAAATAGAAACTTTAAAATTTAAAAAATATCTGGAATCACGTAACAGTAAAAAAGATTTAAAGTAAATTTAAAATTAATATCATAATTATATATTGAGATTCCTATTCTATCAAGGTAATATTAAATGTATTCTTCAAAATGTTTAGATATTCATCATCTAATATTATGTTTTTTATACTTTTTTCTTTGAAAACTGTAGAGCTTAATCCTGTATCAGATAGAGTAATTCTTTTAGTATCAAACAACATAGATACTAATTTGTTTTGTGTAAATGGAGACTTAGGAGAGGACTCTACAAAATGGCAGGCTTGTTTGAAATCAGCCCTTGTTTTTTTGTTTATATTAAATATATATCGAATACTCCATATATCTTCTATTAGGTAGTACAAACCGTAATAATCGTCATTATAGGGCTTTATAGTTGCTAAAATACCTTCTGATTGTGAAGTTGATACCGTATGAATAGTGAGTGGATTTCCAAAAGATTTTCCATTGCCTACATCTATTAGGTATGCTATATTATTTAAAATGACTATCAAAGCCATATGAAAGAAGTCAAATTTCTTTTCTTCTTTTGGAAACATAGCTGCTATAATAAAATATACATCAAAGCCAAGTTCCGTCAACATATCATGAAAAAGCCCATTATTCTCGTAGCAAAGTCCACCACGATTTTGAGTAACTATTTTGTGGAAAACATTTTTCGAAGAGTAGTCTAGGGGAGTACCATTGATAATGTCAAGGTTTTCAAAAGGGACACTTTTTAAAAATGAAGTTTGTAACTTGCTTAATGATTCCAAGTCTATCTTTGGTTTTTCTTCATAGTTAATACGTTTTAAAAATTTATTCATTTTTCCCATGACTTGCTCCTTTTAGATAAGTATTACAGAGCTAAAAACTCTGTAAGTATTTGTTTAGAATATTTTTCATCCAATGGGTTTTGGTAAGTAATTAAAATATTATTTTTTAAAACCTTTGAACCTAATTTAGTAAACTGATTTCTCATATCTCTTAAAACATCTGTTCCACCTCCTCCACTGTGAGTGCATAAAAGTATACTTTTGTTATTAAAACATATTTTGAAGTCATCTTCGATACGGCTTACCCATGCGATAACATTGCTAAGTACTGGCGGGACAGTGTAGTTATATTCTGGTGTTACAACTATGTAGCCTTGAGATGTTTTAAGGCTTTCCACTAATTCTAGGACTAGATGAGGAATGCCTTTTTCTTCTTCTTTGGAACTATACATGGTTAAATCAAGTTCCACGAGGTTAATGATTTGACTTTTGATCCCTAAGATAATAAGTTGTTCTTTTAGAGTGTTTGCTAGCTTCATATTTTCATTGAGACTTGCTACGAGTATTGTGTACACGATATTTCCTTTTATATTATATTTTTTTTAATTTGTGCTAAAAATACTTAGATAAACATTATCATCAATGGCTTTGAAATCTAAATCAGTGTCATAAATGAGTGTGCCATCTTCTACTAATACATTGTTAAGATATGCTCTGCCATTGCTAATATAGGCTAGAAAATCACCATCTTTTTTAAGTTTTTGATGCTCAGATAATATTCCTACTTCAATATTGGTATGACTAGCTAGCGTTTCATTTTGTTTATTGCTCCCTCCATATACATGGGTCATTTGACCTTTTTTGAGAGTAAATACTTTATAACTTGTACTTTTTTCTGCTTTTTCAGGTAAAACACAAATTTGAAGCATACGGGATTTTGTCTCATTAGGATTGATTTCATTATGACTAAAACTTTCAGTTCCTGCGCGTTGAACTTGCAAGCAAGTAAAGATTGACCATAAGGCTTGTATCAGGCATCAGCTAAGTAAACAAAATTTTCTTAGTTTATTATCAATAGAATACCTTCCGCCACCTAAAATTGCTAAAGTTAGCATCATTCCCACAGCTAAAATATGAAACTCAAATCCTTCACCTGACTTTTCTCCAAACCAGTTCATATAAAATCCATTATCAATATGCATATAACCAGCTACTGTCATGACTGATGCTAAGAGAAAAGCATTGATTCGGGTTTGGTAACCTACTAATATCATAAGAGAAGATATAAACTCTATCAAAATAGCAAGAAGAGCTAAGATATAAGGAATACCCATATTTTCTGTAAAGTGCTGCATAGTGCTTTGAAAACCAAAGCCTCCAAATATACCAAATAATTTTCCTGCTCCATGTGGTAGCATCATGATGACAAAACTAATTCGTAAAACGATAGAACCATAATTATCATCAGTAAGTGATAATTGTCTAAATAACTTTTTCATCGTAAATCCTTTTAAATTAGTGTAAATACACTAGAAGTATAACTGTAAAATACTTTATATGTCAAGAGTAATTACTCTAATTTATAGTATTCTTTTTAATAAAATCTATTTACGCCCCTATTTATAGTGTGTATAGCGACTTTAAATAATTTGACATTTTAGAGTAAATACACTATAATTCACTTGATTAGGAGAATTGATGTCAAGAAAAGAAGATATACTAGAGAGAGCGCGTATGCTTTTTAATGAAAGTAATACCCAGTCAGTCACTACTAACCATATAGCAAAAGAGATGGAAATTAGTCCTGGAAATTTACATTATCATTACAAAAATCGTGAAGAGATTATCCGTCTTTTGTATAAAAAAATGAGAGAAAAGATGACACTTTCTATAGACGCACTTCCAAAAACATTAGAGGAATTAAGCACACATCAAAAAATTCTCATAGGCATACAGTGGGAGTATAGATTTTTCTTTAGAGAGATACTATTTCTTTTTTCACGGGATACTGTATTGGAAAATCAATATATAGAAGACAATATTGCTCACAGAAAACGTATAAGCAAAACTATTCGTAGTTTTATAGAAAGTGGAGATTTAGAAATATTGGATGGAGATATATTTGAGTATATTGTAGACTCTATACTTATGTCATGGCAATTTTATACCTCTTACATGCAAACATTGGGTAGACCTTTGAGTGCTAAAAGTGCTGAAAAAGCAATACAATATACAAATAATGCAATAACACCATATATAAGGAAACACTAATGCCAAAATTTGATGTGTCAACCCTATATCATACTAATTATAAACTATTCTAAGCAGCTATTTCATTTTGTAGCATCATCCCAAATAATTCCATAACTTTGCCGACACCTCTAAGCTTATAAGAAACTCATCTTTTTTTGAATCCAGAAGCACCAAATTAGGCTATAAAATCATTTATTATTTTTTTGACTCCATCCTTAGTAAAT
>JAKISR010000026.1 GCA_021648465.1 Sulfurimonas sp.
TCATAACCCATATAGTCTAAAGCACAAAAAGTACATCTATGATTACAGCCACCATATGGTGATATTTCTACATAAAGGGGATATATTTTTTTAAGTTTACTCCAATCATTTTTAGCTTCTATCCATTCTGACACTCTTTTTGGATGAAGCCCTAGTTTATGCGAATCTATTGAATATCTATCACTCATTTACTTGATTTTCTTTCACTATTTTTATCATTTTTTCAATAAAATTATTATAGCTATTGTCACTTAGTAGATTATCAAAATCTTTTTGTGGGATTTTTTTATTTTGTAGTATGTTTTCTAAATCTTTTTTTGTTTTAAAAAAACAAAACGCTTCTTCGTATATTTTTTCTGATGTAATATCCCTACAATCATAAGTTATAGGTATAGCTCCGCAAGAGCTTGCTTCCAAAACTCTTTGTTGTAATAAATATGTTTGATGTGGAGCAAATGCATATGTAGCTCCACTATAAACATTTGCAATATCATCACCATATTGCAATACTCCTTTATAAAATGGAGCAATAGTATCATATCTATCCCAGCCATTGCCATAAACTTCTATTTCATACTCAGATTTCATACTACATAACCAAAGAACACTTAAATCCCTAACAATGTAAGGTATAATCTTTAAAGCTAAAAAAGCTTTATCCACTAAAAACTCTTTAGAAATTTCTTCTATCTTTAAATCTGTAAATGATTCTCCATTTTCAAATAAATTTATTATATGTTTTATCATATATTTGTTTTCATCCAAATCATAATATTGTGAATAGTAAGAGTTACCTATAAAGATAATTTTTTTTTCCCGTTTTATCTCTTGATTAACTTTATATACATTACTATTTACACAAAATGATTGTCTTTTATTTGGAACATTTATGGAATCTAATAGTTTATCAAGTTCAGGAATAAGAGAAAATACAAAATCTCTTTCTCTTATTTTTACTTTATTTTTATTTAATAAATTGGGCATTGGATCTTGAAACCATACAAAATTAAAAATATTTTTATTTAAAAACTTATTATTAAAATGGTTTATATTTATTGTAATATGTGGATTAAACTCAGCAATTCTTTTTAAACAGGCTAAATCTTCAGTTCCATTATATAGATGATAATCAACCTCATAACCTTGAGCTTCTATTACATTGGCAATTGTTTCTGACACATGTCGCATAACCTGAGTGTTCGCATTTGCAGAAAGATAAAATCTCAATGGCTCATTAAAATCTAATTTTGCATTTGCTATCTCTTTATAGTAGTGTAAAACGTATTGATTTCTATATGATTTAGCATGCTCTATTGACATATTAAAATTTACTGTTATCTCATGCTTTAAACTACTAGAGAGTTCTAATCCTGTAAAATCCACCTTTGATGGTATTCTGTGCTCTCCTGCTGCTAAAAACTCTACTAGATTTTCAATGGGTAAATGTATTAAATTTACTAAATCTGTATCTATTCTTTCACCATCATAATAACAAACTTGTAAATAATTATTTTCATTGTACTTGTTTTGTTGTGATGCTACTCTAAAAGCTTCTTGTGAATTAAAAAAATATATATCTTCATATTCATTCATACATTAATCTTTAATTTAAATTATTTATAAGTAAGATACAATATATACTCTTTGAGGTTATTGAAATATAAAAATATAAAAAAATATTTAGATTATCAATGTAACAATATGAGAACAGTATTTGCTAATCAAAGATATAAACTCTCTTTCAAAGGTTATTATAAAGTGAAAAAGTTTACTAAAAAATATATTAAAAAACTAATATCTACTCTCAAAAAAACAGATATAAATTCCATCTCTAAAATAATAAAATCTCTTAATAGAGTCAAAGGTCGAATTTATATCATAGGAAACGGAGGAAGTGCTGCTACAGCTTCACATATGGTAAATGATTTGGGTGTTGGACTTAAACGCAGAGATATAAAAAGCTTTGATGTTGAAAGCCTTAGTGATAACACTCCCGTTTGTTCTGCTTTAGCAAATGATGTCGGCTATAAAAATATTTTTTATATGCAGTTAAAAAATAAAATAACTTCAAATGATATCTTAATTGCAATCTCTTGTAGTGGAAATTCAAAAAATATTTTAAAAGCAGTAAAATATTCTAAAAAACAAGGTGCAAAAATTATTGGACTTACTGGATTTGATGGTGGAGTATTAAAGAAAAAATCTAATATAAATTTTCATGTGCCAACAGCAAAAAATGAATACGGTTTAGTTGAAGATATGCATATGATTTTAGACCATATTATTTACAGCTACTATATTGATAAGGCAAGTAATGAATAATAAAGTTGCAACTAGAATCATCGCTAAACTAGATATAAAACCACCATATGTCATAAAACCCATACATTTTGAAGGTTTAAAAAAAATGGGGTTCTCTACTGATTTTGCAAAAAAATATTACGAACAAGGTGCAGATGAAGTTATGTATATAGATATTGTAGCTTCTCTCTACCAAAGAGAGATACTAAAAGATGAGATTGAAAAAACTGCAAATGAACTTTTTATCCCTTTTGGTGTTGGAGGGGGAGTAAGAAGTATTGAAGATTTTTCATCTCTTTTTCATATCGGGGCAGACAAAGTAATTATAAATACCTATGCTATACAAGAGAACCCAGATATTATAAACAAAGCGGCAGAGATATTTGGCTCTCAAGCAGTTGTTGTAAATATAGAAGCTAAAAAATGGGATAATTGGTATGAATGCTATACAGATTGTGGAAGAATTCAAAGTAAAAAAGATGTATTGAAGTGGGTAAAAGAAGTTGAGCAAAGAGGTGCTGGGGAAATACTCTTACAATCCGTAGATTATGATGGAAGAGAAAGAGGTTTTGACTTAGAATTATCCAAGAAAGTTGTAGATAGTGTAAAAATACCTGTTGTGGTCTCTAGTGGAGCAGGAACTCTTGAAGATATTAAAAAACTAATAGAGTATGCAAATCCAAGTGGAGTAGCTATTGCAACCTTGCTTCATTATAATAAATTTACAATTAGTGATATTAAAAAATATCTAAAAGACAACGACATAAAGGTTTCAAGATGAGTTGTACTATTGGAATTATTAACTACGGTATAGCTGGAAATATTCATAGCATAAAAAAATCTATTCTAAAAGCTGGCGGGGATGTAAAAATCATTAATACCAAAAATGATTTTAGCAATATTGATAAAATAGTAATACCTGGTGTTGGAAGCTTTAAAGATGCGATGAATGAACTTACAAAAAATGACTTGCTAGATAATTTAAAAAAGTTTATTAAAATTAAACCAACTTTAGGAATTTGTCTTGGTATGCAAATACTCTCATCTATTGGTTTTGAATATGGCAAAACACAGGGGCTTAATTTTATCAACGCAGAAGTTAAACCAATTATTGTAGATGCAAAAGTTCCTCATGTTGGATTTAACGAAATTGAAGTTATTAACTCTAACAAACTTCTAAAAGGGTTAGAGGAAGAAGAGTTTTATTTTATGCACTCCTTTGAGGTTGTCAATTATACAAATATAGTCTCATTAACAGAGTACGCAGGTCATAAGTTTGTCTCATCTATACAAAAAGACAATATCTATGGAGTTCAATTTCACCCTGAAAAAAGTCGTGAAGCTGGTATCCAACTATTTAAAAATTTTATAGAGTTATAGGAAATTATATGAGTGAATTATTTGGAAAATATGGGTTACCTTTAAAAGTAAAATTTTGTAAAAAATGTACCATGACAAACCAAAGACCATCTTCTACAGTTGAATTTAAACAAAAAGAGGGTGAAAAAAAAAGAACTATGGCATTTAATGAAGATGATATATGTGAAGCTTGTAAATATGCACAAAGAAAAAAATCTATTAACTGGGATGATAGGCATGAAGAGTTAGAAGAACTGTGTAATAGATTTAGACGCAATGATGGAAGATGTGATGTTGTAGTTCCTGGTAGTGGTGGAAAAGATAGTGTTCAAGCAGCTCATATTTTAAAATATAAATACAATATGAACCCTATTCTTATAACTTGGCCACCTGCCTTGTATACAGATATCGGTAGGCAAAATTTTGATGCTTGGCTAAATGCAGGTTTTGCAAACTATACATATAATCAAAATAAAAAACTACATAAGTTTTTAACTAGAAGTGCTTTTTTAAATCTTGGACACCCTTTTCAACCATTTGTCTTAGGTCAAAAAAATTTAGCTCCAAGATTATCCGTACTACTAAATATTCCACTAGTTATATTTGGTGAAAACGAAGCTGAATATGGCAACGCTATAGAAGACAATGAAAAACCAACTAGAGACCCTAAATATTATAGTGCAGAAATCAGCATAGAAGATTTAGTACTAGGTGGTGTTAGTGCATCTGAATTAATTGATAAACATGGCTTTAAGCTTTCAGACTTAGAAGCATACTTTCCAACAAATCCTTATGAAATACAAAAAAATAAAACTGAAGTTCACTACTTAGGCTACTATGTAAAATGGCATCCTCAAGAAACTTATTACTATTCTGTACAAAATAGTGATTTTATGCCAAATGATTACAGGACAGAAGGAAGTTTTAGTAAATACAGCTCTCTAGACGATAAAATAGATTGGCTACACTATCATACTACAACAATTAAATTTGGAATTGGTAGAGCAACTTATGATTCTGCTCAAGAGATAAGAAATGGAGATCTCTCAAGGGATGAGGGCATAGCCTTAATCAAAAGATTTGATGGAGAATTTCCACAAGAATATATACAAGATTGTTGCAATTACATGAATATCTCACTTCAAGAGTATCATGATGCTATTGAAAAATTTAGATCTCCACATCTTTGGGATAAAATTAATGGAAAGTGGGAATTAAAACATCCTATTTGGAAAGAAAACTTATGATAAAAAATATAAAAAATATTATAGTAACTAAACAAACATCCATAATAGAAGTACTAAAAAAAATAGATAAAAGTTCTATGCAATTAGCTTTAGTTGTAGATAGGGGTAATAAGCTTATAGGGACACTTAGTGATGGGGATGTTAGAAGAGCTATACTAAAAGGAATCTCACTTGATAATTCAATAGAAGAAATTTACTTTAAAACACCTACAGTGGCAAATATAAATGATACAAGAGAAGAGATTATAAATATCTGTAGCCTTAAAAAAATACATCAAATACCAATAGTTGATAATAATGGGAATATAATAGGCTTAGAGATTTTAGATGAACTTATAAAAAAAGATGCAAAAACAAACAGTGTAGTTTTAATGGTTGGAGGTCTAGGCACTAGACTTCGTCCATTAACTAAAGATACTCCAAAACCTATGCTTCATGTTGGTGGTAAACCAATACTTCAGACTATTGTTGAAAAATTTGCAAGCTATGGCTTTATTAATATAATTATGTGTGTAAATTATAAATCAAATATTATTCAAGAGCATTTTGGTGATGGAAATAAGTTTGGTGTACATATAGAATATATACTTGAAGATAAAAGAATGGGAACTGCTGGTGCACTATCTCTAATAAGAGATAAGCTTAATGAAGCATTTTTTGTAATGAATGGTGATTTGCTTACAAATATCAACTTTGAGCATATGATGGACTATCATACATCAAATAACTCTATTGCTACTATGGGAGTTAGGGAGTATGATTTTCAAGTTCCTTATGGTGTAGTAAATGTAAATAATACGAATATACTAAGCATAGAGGAAAAACCTCTACAAAAATTCTTTGTTAGTGGTGGCATATATATATTGGACACAAAGGCTGTAGAGTTTATTCCAAATGATCAGTTTTATGATATGCCGACACTTTTTGAAAGGGTTATACAAGATAGTATGAAATGTATATCTTTTCCTATTAAAGAATACTGGCTAGATATCGGCAGAGTTGAAGAGTATGAAAAAGCCAATAGAGAATATTTTGATGTTTTTGAAGAGGAGTAGATTTATAAATGGAAATGGTTGAAGAGTTAGCATATGAAATTTATAATAAAAATTTAGAGTATTTTTTATTAAGTCAAAAAGAGCTTATGAAACTTTTGGTAACTTTTGATATGGCAGTGACCAAGGGTGACTATATACCAGAGTATGACTTAGAGTATATGGATAGTTATTTTGATATTAAAAATATCAATTCAAGTAGATATCTTTATAATACAGATAGCTATAAGTTCTCTAAAAAATTCTCTAAAACAGTTAATTTTAAAAAAAACAGTAATACCTTTGAAGGTTTTCCTATATATACCTTTACAGATGAACTTATAGATACCATGGATAGTGGTAGCCAGAGTATAAAAAGTATGCTTCCTCTTATGAGATATTATAGTGAACACTTCACAAACTCTGACAGTATGAAAGAGATTAATAAATTCATCTTTATTGGTGTTAATCTTGGTTTGCATATAGAGATAATCAGTGAAAAAACAAATGCTGATGAATATCTAATTATAGAAGATAATTTAGAAATTTTCAAACTGTCTATGTTTACAACAAAATACTATGAACTAGCACAAAAAGCCAAACTATTCTTTTCAATAGCAGATGATGAAAATATGTTTTTAAAAACTGTACAAAACTTCCTAAGTGAGTTATTTTTTGCTAATCGCTATTTAAAATATGCTCGCTTCCCAAGCCACTCAGATACTAAGCTAAAATTAATTCAACCAGCACTTATGACGCAGTCTTTTATATTTTTTCCATACAAGTTATCTTTAAAAAAGTATTTAAGACCTCTTAGCTTTATGAATAACAATTCTTATACTATCAACCTTACAAATGGTTTTCATAATAATAAAAATATAGACAAACCAGTACTTGTTTTAGGTGCAGGTCCATCATTTAAAGAGAATATTAATTGGCTAAAGAAAAACCATCATAAATTTATACTTATTGCTTCTACTGCTGTTTTAAATTATCTATATCTCAACAACATAAAGCCTGATATTATGACTCATATAGATGGTTCAGAGATAGCAAATAAACACTTTGTTGATGTGGATGTAGATATATTTTTAAAAGATACTATCATGATATTTGGACCGCACTCACTAGTAGAGCTAAGAAATAAGTTCTCTAAAGAAAAAGTTTTTAATTATGAAGAAGGAACTTTTTATAATAAAGGTTTTAGTGCTTTCCCAGCATCTTGTGTTGGGTCATTTTCTATTTTATTATCTTTAATAATGTCAATTAATGAAACTTATCTCCTTGGTATGGATTTAGCAATTAATCAAAAAACAGGAGAGACACACTCTAGTGATCACTCAAGATCAAAAAAAGTTGATATTTCACAAAAAGATAATATATCTGACACAATGAATTTTGAGTTAAACCTTTTTAAAGTGCAGGGAAATTTTCAGGATAGCGTATATACAAACTCTCTTCTTCATGCTTCCGTACAAACACTTTATAGAAATATACCTGTAATTAAAGCTGATAATCAAGTAATATATAATCTTAATGATGGCGCTAAAATACAAAGCTGTGTTCCAACTCATATAGAAGATGTTAACCTTGAAAACTATCATAATATAGATAAAAATAAACTACATAACTCTTTACTTGCATTATTTAAATCTCATTCAACAACAGAATTAAATGAAGATGATTTAAATTCAATAAAACTTAGAGCTATAAATGCAAAAAATATTAAGAACTTAATATTTGAATTTGAAAATAGTTCTTCTAAAAGTAATAGTGATAGATATCAATACGATTTATTAGGCTTAGTGTCAACAATACTAAAAAAAGATGGAAGAGAATTTATCAACTTAACACATGTCTTTTATGATTATTTTCAATTTGTAATACCAATTATAACTGATATGTTTAATACAAAAGGATTGAAAAATGAAAAAAGGCATATTAAAAAAATTGATAAAATGATAATAGCTGAATTACATGCTCTTTGTGATACATATATCAATACTTTAGAGAAATTTCTCCTCTCAAGAGTGGAATGAAATCTAAATGTATATAAGCGAAGAAATTTTACAAAATAATTATCTTAGAAATCTAAAATACTTTGAAATAAATCATAAAAATGTATATTCAAAAATAACTGCTCTTGAGTCTGCCATTTCTCAAAATTTATACCAAAATAGATATGACCTAGTATATAAAGATACATATTTTGATATTATTGAGCTGCACTCAAGCAATTTTTTATATCAATCTAGCAGTATTGAATATGCTAAAACTGTTAGTAATAGTATAAATTACAAAAAAGATAGCAATCTTTTTAAAACCTATAAAGAATTTGAAATAAATAAAAATAAACTTCATGAATATGAAAATCATGGTATTGTCGAACATCACATAAATGGAATAGCCCCTATTTTAAACTATATAAATTCCAATAGTATCTCTATGCCTATGAATAAAATTCATAAATTTATTTTTTTTGGTGTTGGAATAGGTAATCACATTACAGAAGTTGCCAATAAAATAAATTCTGATATATATTTTATAGTAGAAGATGATTTAGAGTTATTTAAATTATCTATGTTTATTACACCTTATTATAAATTAGCTAAAAAAAGTACACTTTTGTTTTCTGTATTTGATTCTAAAGATGAATTTAACAATATTTCAGAAATTTTTTTAAATCTGGAGTTTTATCATAATCATTATCTAAAATATTTTATTATGCTAAATCATAGTGAAGAAAAATTAAAAGAATTTCATATAAAAATCATATCTTTATCTCATAACCTTTTTTACTATAACAGTATTTTAGGACAATACTTACAACCTTTATATTATTTAAAAAATAATTTTAATTTTTTAAATATTTTAAAATCTCAAATTAATGATAATTTAGGCAATAAACCTGTTTTATTTTTATCTGCTGGTCCTTCACTTAAAAAAGATATAAAATGGGTGAAAGAAAATCAAAATAAATTTCTTATAGTTGCTCTTTCAGCCGTTCTTAGTATACTTGAAGATGAAAATATAATCCCTGACATAGTTACTCACCTAGATGGTTTTGAAATTGCCCAAATACATTTTAAAAAATTAAAATCATTAAAATTTTTAAAAAATACTACTTTTTTAATTTCTGCAAGAACAAATACAAATATTACAAATAAATTAAATAAAAAAAATATTTTCTTTTTTGAAAATGGAACGAACTATAAAAAAGAGCTTGGTAACTTATCTGCGCCTTGTGTTGGTTCAACTACATTCTTACTTCTTTTAGCATTAGGTGTACAAAATATGTATCTTTTAGGACTGGATTTAGCACTAGATTCACAAACTGGAAAAAGTCATTCAGACGGACATGAGCTTCAAGAAGAAGTTGATTTGCAAAAAGTAGATGAGCATGAAGACAATATGGCCTTTAGAAATACAGCTATTAAAGCAGAAGGTAATTTTAAAAATACTGTATTTACTACTCCTGATTTCTCACTATCAGCTGAGTCAATAAATGCTACAACAGTTGGCTTTAAACAAAAATCACAAAATATATACAACCTTGGCGATGGTATTTTATTTAAAAATACACTACCAATAAAAATCAAAGAAATAAATTTAAAATCTTTACAAAATATAGATAAAAATAAATTAAAAATAAACTTGCTTAATACATTTACACTAAATAGTACTGATTCTATGCAAGATGATGAGTTAAGGTTAATAAAAAAATATTGTAAATATTGTAAAAAGATTAAAAGAATTATTGAAATACAACAAGATATAGCTTTTAACAATGAGAAAACATTCAATTCTTTACTGATTAATACTTATTCAAAATTAACTTATAAATTAAATGAACAAGTCCCTGACTTAGCTTTAGTATATCAAGAATTTTTTAAATTAATATATCCATTTATTTTTGATTTTTTCAATATAAAAAATTTAAATGATAAAGAAAAGCATATGAATGAAGTTAATAAGATACTATGCAAACAACTATTAAAGATAGTACAAAGTTATGAAGATGGTTTAAAAAAGTTTATCTAAAAAATATTTAAATGCCAAATTATGGCATTTAAATTAAAGACTATTATTATTGTAACAATCTTAGTACATTTTGCTGAACAATATTAGCTTGACTCATTGCATAAGATCCAGATTGAGCTAAAATATTATGTTTAGCAAAATTTGCACTCTCTGCTGCAAAATCAACATCTCTAATATTTGACTCAGCTGCCGCAATATTTACTTGTGTAACAGAAATATTTCTAACTGTTGACTCTAATTTATTTTGAGACGCACCAATTGTCGCTCTTCTTCCATCTACCGCTTCAATCGCTGCATCCATTAAAGTAATAGTTGCTTCAGCTTGAACTTGTGTACTAACAACAATACCTGCACCAGATTGTCCAACTATACCTGTAACACTTGCTGAACCGAGAATGGTATCTTGTGTATCGTTAGCATATGCACCAACATGAAATCTAAATGTACCAGTACCGGCTGCACCTGAACCACCTGAACCATTTAATACTTTTACACCATTAAATTTGGTAGTTGCGTTAATATCACTAGCTTCTTCTACAAGTGCTTGAATCTCCTGAGAGATATAACCACGAGAAACAGTATCTTGTGTATCATTGGCTGCTTGAATAGCTAGTACTCTAACTCTTTTCATAATATTACCATACTCTTCAAATGCACCATCTGCAGTTTGCAGTAAACCAATACCATCATTCGCATTTCTAATCGCTTGACCTAAGCCTTGAGATTGTGCTGATAGTTTATTTGCAATTGCAAGACCTGCTGAATCATCAGCCGCTTTATTGATACGCAAACCTGAACTAAGTGCCGATAGACTTTTATCAAGTCCAACATTATTCATTGTCGCATTCTTATGAGCGTTCATTGCCGCTATATTTGTGTTTATTCTAAATCCCATAATAAATCCTTTTAGGGTAGAGCTTTTTGCTCTAAAATTTTCTCTCAGCTTCCTTGCTGATTTTTCTATTGTACATTTGATAAATCGTCAATATATATAAAAAGTGTAATTATTTTTAAATATTATTTCTATGATTTAATAAATCTTCTTTTTTTTTTTTTTTTTTGCTACACTTCCAAAACTAAAACAAATTACTATACTATACAAAGTAGGAAAACTATTTGAATTTAATTATCGTCGAATCACCAGCAAAAGCTAGAACTATAAAAAACTTTTTAGGTAAAGATTATGAAGTTATCGCTTCTAAAGGTCATATAAGAGATTTACCAAAATCTCGTTTTGGAATTACAATAGATGAAGAGACTAACCATCTTATACCTGCTTATAGTGTTGCAAAAGAAAACTCTGCAATTGTAAAAGAGATAAAAGCTTTAGCAAAAAAATCTAATACAATATATATCGCGACCGATGAGGATCGTGAGGGTGAAGCTATTGGATGGCATATTGCTCACGCTATAAAAAAAGACCCAGAGGAACTTCCCCGCATAGTTTTTCATGAAATTACGAAAACAGCAATAAAGCATGCACTTGAAAATGCTCGTAAGATTGATATGAATATGGTAAATGCTCAACAGGCTCGTCGCATGCTTGATCGTGTTGTTGGTTATAAACTTTCACCTCTTCTTAGCTCAAAGATTCAAAAAGGTCTCTCAGGTGGTCGTGTTCAATCATCAACTCTAAAACTTGTAGTTGATCGTGAAAGAGAGATAAAAGCATTTATTCCTGTTGAGTATTGGTCAATTGATACTCTCTTTAAAAAGGATATAGAGGCAACTCTAACTCTACATAAAAGAGAGAAGCTCTCAAAACTCTCAATTGAAAATAAAGATAGTGCAGAATCTATCTATGCAAGTATAAAAGCAGATAATTTTACTATCTCTAAAATAGAGACTAAAGAAAGAAAAAGCAAAACTCCTCCACCTTTTATGACCTCAACACTCCAGCAAACAGCTTCATCTAAATTAGGTTTTACTCCTAAAAAAACAATGATGGTAGCACAAGCTCTTTATGAAGGAGTAAAAACTCCAACTGGAACTTCTGGTGTGATAACTTATATGAGAACAGATTCACTTAATTTAGCTGGTGAAGCAGTTACTGGTGTTCGTGGTGTCATTGAGAGTAGATTTGGTGCTAAATACCTACCAAAAGAGCCTAAAATTTATACTAAAAAATCAAAAGGTGCTCAAGAAGCTCACGAAGCTATCCGCCCTACAATGCTTCAGTTTACTCCAGAAGTTGCATCATCATTTCTAAAAGCAGACGAGATTAAACTTTATCGCCTGATATATGAAAGATTTATGTCATGTCAAATGGAAGATGCTGTATTTGAGCAACAAAGTATCATTTTTACTGGAGCGGAAAATGAGTATAGAGCAAGTGGTAGAAAACTAACTTTTGCTGGTTTTTATGCTTTAACAGGAGCGGAAGATAAAGATAAACTTCTTCCAACTCTAAAAGAAGGTGATAAAGCTGTCATACAAAGTGTTAAACCTGAGCAACATTTTACTGAACCACCAGCTCGTTATTCTGAAGCTGCACTTATTAAAAAGCTAGAAAGTGAAGGTGTTGGTCGACCATCTACATATGCTCCTACTATTGCAACTCTTAGTGGTCGAACATATGTAACTATTGAAAAAAAACAAATTATTCCAACTGAGATGGCATTTACTGTAACCGATATGCTTGAGAAAAATTTTGCAAATATTGTTGATATCTCTTTTACTGCAAATATGGAAGACAAACTTGATGAAGTATCTGAAGGAAATATTGATTGGCAAAAACTTTTAAGTGATTTTTACTTCCCTTTTATGGAGCAAATTGCAGAGGGTAAAGAGAAGATTGTCTCACTTAAGCTTGCTAAACC
The DNA here is from genome assembly GCA_021648465.1 of Sulfurimonas sp. Classification (GTDB taxonomy): domain Bacteria; phylum Campylobacterota; class Campylobacteria; order Campylobacterales; family Sulfurimonadaceae; genus Sulfurimonas. The sequence continues at coordinate 12,799 of JAKISR010000026.1, forward strand.
ATTAGGTCGTCCTTGTCCTAAATGTAATGAGGAGCTTCTTCTCCGCTCAGGTAGATTTGGAAATTTTATAGCATGTAGTGGTTTTCCAAAATGTAAATATACTGAACAGGTTGACGCTGATGGGAACAAAGTTGAAACTGTAGTTGAGACAAGTGATGTTAAATGTAACAAATGTGGCAAAGATATGATTATTAAAAATGGTAGGAATGGTCAATTCTTAGCATGTAGTGATTATCCTGATTGTAAAAACACTAAAAGTATCGCGGTTGAGGAAAAAATTTCTGACACTCCATGTCCTGATTGTGCTGGTAAGGTTAGTCTTAAAAACTCAAGACGTGGTCCTTTTTGGGGATGTGAAAACTATCCTGATTGTAAATTTATCTCTAAGTTTGAGCCTACAACTATTAAATGTAAAGAAAAAGGGTGCAAAAACGGTCTTTTAGCAGAACGAACTTATAGAAAAAAAGAAGTTTATGAATGTGTTAAGTGTAAAACTAAAACACCTCGCGAAGTGGATAGTAAGTAAAAAAATCAAAGTGGAGCTTTATTCCAATTTGAGGAGACAAAATTGAAAATTGGAATCATCTCAGATACTCATACTAAGGTTAAAAAAACATCAAGAGCTCTTGATGTTTTAATTAAAGATGGTGCAGAGTTTATTATACATGCAGGAGATATTGTTGAACTTGAAACCCTTGAGTTACTTAAAAACTGTGGTTTAAAGTATATAGCAGTTTATGGAAACAATGATGCTCACTTAGCTCAGTACCATAACGACTATAACTTAGTTCAAGAACCATACTTTTTTAAATTAGCAAATACAAAATTTAAACTCATGCATCTGCCTTTTTATATGTTGCCCGATGCAGATGTAATTATTTTTGGTCATACACATAACTTTGACAGTGACTTTAAAGGTAATACACTTTTTTTAAATTCAGGTGAAGTATGTGCTAGAAGTAAGCCTATCTCAGAATGGGTAATGTTAGAAGTAAATAAAGATGAATTTTTAGTTACTCACTATACTAAAGTCAATAAAAATGACAACATCAAACAAACTTACTATAAATACAAAAGAGAACATTGTGAATAACGAGATATTTTTATGCTCTATATGTAATATAAATAGTGGAACATGTAAAGAAGATTGTAAATTTTGTTCACAAAGCGTAAGATATAAAGCAGATATAGATAGATACAAACAAAAAGATATAAATGATATTATAAAAGAAGCTGTTTTATCTAGAGATAATGGAGCTTTAGGATTTTGTCTTGTAACAGCAGATAAAGGACTTGATGACAAAACTTTAGAATATGTTTGTAGTATTGCTAAAACCTTAACAAAAAAAGTACCAGAGTTGAGACTTATTGCTTGTAATGGAACGGCTACAATAGAGCAACTTATAACTTTAAAAAAATCAGGAATAAAAGCATATAATCATAATCTAGAGACTTCAAAAGAATTCTATCCTCAAATATGTACAACTCACTCTTGGAATGAAAGATATGCCACATGCCAAAATGTAAACAAAGCTGGTTTAGTTCTTATTAGTGGTGGCATATTTGGTCTTGGTGAAACTCAAGAAGATAGGATTTCTATGCTAAAATCACTCACTTTTCTTAATCCAACTTCAGTTCCTATAAATTTTTACCATCACAATGAGGCACTTGAACTTAAACCAAACTCGTTAACAACTGATGAAGCATTAGAACTTATAAAACTAACAAGAAAAACTATACCAAATGCCCAGCGTATTATGATTGCAGGTGGAAGAGAACTTATGTTTGGTAGTAGACAAAATGAGATTTTTGAATATGGCGCTAACTCTATTGTTATAGGAAATTATTTAACAACTAATGGCAGGGTTATTAGTAAAGATTTAGATATGTTAAAATACCTAAATTTAAAAGTTGCAAAAACTGTAAAATAAAGGAGAGTGTATGAGTGATAATGTTGTACTAATTATAACTATCTCACTTATTATAATATTTTCTCCATTTTTTGCAAAACTTCTAAAACTTCCTACTACACCTATAGAAATTATACTTGGTTCTATTTTTGGATATATAGGTTTTATACATAATGAACATCTTTTTGAGATAGTCGCTGAACTTGGATTTTTATATCTAATGTTTATTGCAGGAACAGAAATTAATCTTAAAAATACTCTAAAAACACCTAAAAGTATGATTAAAAGAGTTGTTTTTTATCTTATAATTTTATATGCTTTTTCTATAACCATTTCTCTTTATTTAGACCTTGGCAAAATATTTATGGTGCTTTTACCACTAATATCAGTAGGGCTTGTAGCAACACTATCAAAAGAGTACGGAAAAACTCCTTGGCTAACACTCTCTATGACGGCAGGTGGAATTGGTGAAGTTGTAAGCATTGGTTTTTTAACCATCACTTCAGCAGCACTACTATCAGGATTTAGTTTAGGACTTTTAAAAACAGTATTTGCTCTTGTAGTTTTTTTAATATTTATGTTTTTACTCTTCCGTGCTATACAACTTATATTTTGGTGGTTTCCAAGTGTTTCCACCTCACTTATGCCACATAAAGATAATAAAGAACAAGATATAAGACTCTCTATGGGAATATTTTTTCTTCTAGTTGGTGCAATGCTTTATCTTGATTTAGAATTAGCTTTTGGAGCATTTTTAGCTGGAATCTTTATACCAACATTTTTTGAACATAAACATGAGCTACCTGAAAAACTTGCTTCTTATGGTTTTGGATTCTTAATCCCTATATTTTTTATACATATAGGTAGTTCATTTCACTTAGATGCTCTAATAACTATAGAGGGGTTAATATCAAAAGCAGCCCTTATTACACTAGCAATGATCATGATGAGAGTAGTTGCATCCTTAGTTTTTATACAAAAAATAGGAGTAATGAACTCTATCTTAATGGGGCTGTCTCACTCTATGCCTCTTACACTACTAATCGCTATGGCAACCCTTGCATATCATGCAAATAGTATTGATGAACTTCATTACTATGCATTTATCTTAGCTTCACTTTTTCAAGTTATATTTGTTATGATAATTATTAAACTTTTAAATAACTATAAATTAAAAAAAGAAAATAAGGTATAATATATAAAATTGTGTAGAGGGGTTGCATATGTCTCGTTCTGTTTTGCTTCAACTAGCGCGTGACTCTATACAAGAAGTTTTAGAAGCAAACAGAACTATAAATAAAAAAGCTCTCTTAGATAAGCATCCTCTTTTAAATGAAAAAGTCGCTACTACAATAAACCTCTATATAAATTCAAAACTAAGAGGCACATCCAAAACTGAACTTCCATCTTTTTCTCTACTAGAAGAGATAATAAAAAATGCTAAAATATCCGCTTTTGAAGATAAAAATTTTCAACCTATTTCAACTTCTGAATATTTAAGGTGTAAAATAGAATTAATACTTATAACAGCACAAGGTGCTATAAGTGAGATAGATTTGCCTATTATTGATTCTGAATAAAACAAGCTATAGCATACCCATGATTTAAACCTAACGCTATACTTCCACCAGATTCTTGTGTAATATCTCCTGCTACAAAAAGTCCTTCAATATTAGTCTCATAATTATCATCATGAACAGGTTTCCCATCTTTTTCTTTTATACCAGAACTTGCAAGAAATGAACTTGGTGTTGTTCCGCCAATTGCATAAATCACTCTATCAAATATTTGTGCATCAATTTCATTAAATACCACCCTTACTCTACCATTTATATCCTCTAAAGCATCAATATTTACGCCTAAAATTGGTTCCACTTCTTTATGCATAATAGCGCTTGCTATATCTGTTTGATTAGTGGAATTTGCTCTTCTAAATGTTTCTCTTCTATAACAAATGGAGACATCATTTTTATTTCCTAGATCAACAGCATACTCTATTGCACTATCTCCACCACCAACAACTAAAATCTTTTCACCCTCACTACACCCTTCAAGTGTATAAGTAATTTTACTCTTAATGCCTGATGGGATTTTATAAGTTGGCTTATTTGGTTTACCCATTCTTCCTATCGTTATTACTACATTTTTTGCTTTTACGCTTTCCCCTGCCATAAACACTTCAAAATAATTATCAAGTTTTTCTATACTTTGAACTTCTACATGAGTTTGAAGCTCAACTGAGTGATTTTTTAAAATTTCATCAAAAAAATCTAAAGTTGTCTCTTTTGTGCCATCAACAAAATATATTCTTCCATCTAGTTCTGTTTTCTGACCTTTCCAGTCTTTATCTACTCGTTTATTTTCTTTATAATATTTTCTTATAGTAGAGTTATGATTTTGATCTTTTTCCAAAATAACTATGTCTCTAATTCCCTGTAAGTATCCTTCAACAGCGGTAGCTATTCCAGCTGGACCAGCTCCAATAATAGCCAAATTATATATATGTTTCATAAGCAGGTTCCTTTAAATTGTTAAAGATATCTTATTGTAATAAAGATTATTTACACTATAATTCATAAATTAATACACTATATTAAGAAATAACAACATATGAAAACAATTATATCTATTATATTACTACTCATTATTTCTCTTATCTTAAATGCAAAAGAGTTTAGCAATGTTCAACCTATTGATGTTGAATTTTTAAAGTAAATCTACTATTAACGCGATATGTGTGCTATTTTTGGAATTATAGGAGAGTATGAGGAGCTTAAAGCAAAAAAGGCTCTTTCTCTTCTAGCACATAGAGGTCCTGACTTTTGTGGTATCTCTCAAAATAAAAATCTTTTCTTTTCTCATCAAAGACTTAGCATACTTGATGCTCACTCACGCTCAAACCAACCACTAAAGCACAAAAATATCCTACTCTCTTTTAATGGAGAAATTTATAATTTTAAAGAACTAAAACAAAAACTATCAAATAGCTTTGAATTTAAAACAAATAGTGATAGTGAAGTTATAATTGCTGCATACCTAAAATGGGGAATTGAATTTGTAGAGCACTTTAGGGGAATGTTTGCAATAGCTTTACTTGATGATAAAGTATTGTATCTATTTCGTGATAGGCTTGGTAAAAAACCTCTTTTTTATCTTGAAGGTAAAAGTTTTATATTTGCTTCAGAGATAAAAGCTCTTATCCCTTTTTTAAATAATGTAGAGATGGATGAAGATGCACTTTTAAGTTATCTCTCTTTTCTCGCTCCAACTCCACCATTTACATTTTTCAAAGGAATTAAAAAATTAGCAGCTGGAGAATATTTAATCTTTAAAAATAATTCTGTAGATATAAAAAAATATTTTGATTTATTAAATAACAAACCTAACATTATTACTAACAAAGATGAAGCTGTTAGTTCTTTAGAAAAACTACTAGAAAACTCTGTTTCTCTTCGTTTAAACTCTGATGTGCCGATGGCTTCACTTTTATCTGGCGGGATTGATAGTGCCACTATAAATGCTTATGCTCTAAAGAATGGTATTAGTTTACAAACATATACTTTAGGTTATAACAATTATTCAAAATATGATGAAAGAAAAAATGCAAGAGAAAGTGCAGAATTTTTAAATCTTAAAAACAAAGAGGTGGAAATATCACAAAGTAATTTTACAGATGCAAGTGAGAAAGTTTTAGATACTTTAGATGAACCGCTAAATGATCCTGCTTCAATTCCACTATATTTACTGTTTGAGCAAATTAAAAAAGATGGTTATAAAGTTGTACTAAGTGGTGAAGGTAGTGATGAACTATTTTTAGGCTATAGACAATATTTTGAGTACTTAGATATACAAAGTCTTTCAAAATTAAAAAACAAAAATTGGTTGAAAAAATATTTTCGCTCAAACTTTTCAATGAATAGAGAATGGGAATACTACAAACGAATTTTTGATAAGAATCTACTTTTTCGCACCTCTGGTGAAAATTTTACAGATTTACAAAAAAATATTTTACTAAAACAAAATATTAAAGATGATCACTCACTAAAATATCTAAAAAAATATAGAGATAGATTTGAAGCTTCACAACATAGTGATGAAAGTATTTGGTACAGCTATATAGATTTAAATTTGTTTCAAGCAGAACATTTTCTTACAAAACTTGATCGTGTTAGTATGGCACACGCTATTGAATCACGAGCACCTTTCTTAGACCATAATTTAGTTTCTCTAGTTTTTAGTATAGACCCAAAACTTCGCTATGAGGATGGAGTTACAAAATCACTACTAAAAAAGATTATGAAACCTCATTTAAATGAAAAGATACTCTCACGAAAGAAAAAAGGTTTCTCAAATCCATATATGGAGTACTTAATAGAATCTAAAAAAATAGAGTTGATTCAAGAGGTAAATAAAAAAACTAATTTATTTAAAAAAGAAAAGCTTGATGAGTATATAAAAAAAGCCCCTACAGGGGCTTTTAAACAACATATATGGGGACTTTATGTACTTAGTGTTTGGATAAAAAAATGGCTGTTATGATTTAAACAATTTTTCTAGCGGTTAAAAATAGATAATCTTTACCTGTTATAACTACCCTGTAGCCTTTTTGTTGCATATATTTTTTACAAAAATGTATATCTTTTAATACTAAACTCATCTCATTAAAATTATAATTTGGTGCCTTTGCTCCATAAATCATTTCACCATCAATCCATCTACAATTTGGAAAACCAAGTATAATTGCACCCTCTTTTCTAAGATAATTTTGATATAAAGACATAAAAACAGTATTAAAACTCATACTTGTGCTTTGAAGTGTTCCTATAGAGATTATTAAATCGAATGTACCTAAATTTAACTCATCTATCTTATTTATATCATAACATTTAAACTCTATATTGTCTTGTTTAAAATCTTTTTGTGCATACTCTATAGCAGTTTTTGAGTAGTCTATTCCAACAAATTTTTTGGAATTGAACTCTACAGGCGAGAGCATTTTTTGTATAACTTTAAACTCATCACCTTTATTTATACCAAGGTTTAAAATCTTTGTTTTACCTTTAATATCTATAAATTCTAATGCTTTTTGGTAGTGGTATAAAAAACTAAATTGCAAAGTTTTGTCTATAGTAAAAAATTCACTATTAACACCATATTTTTCACTATTTTTTTTTACTTTATGAAAAGAATTATCTTTATTTAGCTTTTTAAATTTTAAGACTGTATTATTTTTATTTTTTTGTATCGGGGTTAACATCTTCATAGAAAACAGTTGTGCCAAATCTACAAAAGCTTTATATCCAAAATTTTCAATATCTAAATTTAAAAGTTCTAATTCAAATAAATCACCATCTTTAATATCTAAGTTTTCAAAAAACTCAAGTATTTCTGATGATGTTTTGTTGACTATTTTAATTTTTTTATACTCTGTTTAATTGCTGTGATTAGATTAATAATATCTTCTTCTTTTTGAGAATAGTGAATACTAATTCTTATCCATCCAGGTTGCTCTTCCATGTTTGCTTGACCTTTTATACCAAGTAAATCATGCCCATAAGGTCCAGCACAAGAACATCCAGCTCTTGTTTGAATACCATATACTTCAGAGAGTGCTTTACAAATATCAAATGGATTTAAATTTTCAATATTAAAAGAGATAATACCTATATTTTCTTCATTTATATTTCCATAAATTTCACAATTAGGAATTTTTTTAAGCTCACTAATAAAAAGATTAAATAGTATAGTTTTTTGCTTTTTTATAAATTCAAAACCTATCTCATTTCTTAGCTGATAAGATAAAGAAGCTCTTATTAGTTGCAGTATTCCCGGTGTCCCTGCTTCTTCTCTAACTTGTAAATCACTTTTATAAGTATGTTTTGTTCTGCTTACAAAAGAAAATGTCCCTCCACCTGCGAATGTTGGTGGTAAAGTATTATCAATTATATTTTTGTTTACAATCAGAAGCCCACATGAACCAGGACCTCCTAAAAGCTTATGTGGAGATAAAAATAGTGCATCATATAAAGTACAGTCTATATTCATGTATGGAGATGAAGCTGCTGCATCAAAACATACTATAGCACCATATTTTCTTAAAAGCTTTGATATTTTTTCATAAGGTGTAATAATCCCAGTAACATTTGAAGCTGTACAAAAAGAACCAATAATTTCTCTATGGGAATTCTCTTTTAAAATATTTTCAAAATGCTCAAAATCAATCAAACCTTCATCACAAATTTGAATTCTTACTATTTCACAAAATGCTTCTCTATAACTAATCTCATTTGAGTGATGCTCATACGGCCCAACTACAACAAGTGGCATATCTTTTTTATCTACACTTAGGTTATATCTTTTTATAGTTGCAGGGGGAATATAGATACCAATTAACTCTTGAAAACGCTTTATAGCTGCTGTTGCACCACAACCATTAGGGATAATTATATAGTCTTCATTTAATCCTAAATATCCATAAAGCTTTTTTCTTGCTTGTTTATAGTATTCACTTGTAGTTGCTGCCATTTCAGCACCCTCAGAGTGAGTATTTGCATAAGTTTTAAGCACATCTGAGAGACGATTTTCTATAGTTTTATATGCTAAACCAGAAGCCGTATAGTCAAAGTAGTATTTTTTATGCAGCCCTATAGTGTTATGTGATAATTCATCAAAAATATCTTCTTTTTTCTCTAGAAGTGGACGGAAAATATCTTTATTCATCTACTCTTCCAACCACATATTCATGAAAGTTTTTATAGTCACTTTGAAGATAATCTTCAATTAACTCTCCCACAATTTCACCAGCGTCTTCAGAAACAAGTTTTACCCCTGTCTTTTTACCAAAACTACTTTGGTCACCCTCTAAGTTACCACCTAAAATCAACTCAAACCCAGCAACTGTTTCACCATTTTTATTTTTAAATTTAGTTCCTAAAAGACCTATATCAACTACAAGTGGATGTGCACAAGAATTTGGACACCCGTTTACTGAAATTGATACTGTTTCATTAAACTCAGGAAATTTATTATGAAGATAATTAACTAAAGATATAGCACTGTCTTTTGTCTCACTTATTGCAAATTTACAAAATTTAATACCTGTACATGAAAGTGTTCTTGCCTTAAAAGGATTTGGATTAGCATCTATCCCTATATTACTTAATTCTTTTACTAAATTTTCACTATTTTCATTGGGTACATCAAGTATCACAAAATTTTGAGTTGGTGTTGCTTTTATAGTACTAGCTCCATTTTTTTCTAAGATATCTGCTAAATTACTTAAGCTTTTATCACCAATAACACCACCATTTATTGCACAACCGATATATGATAAAGCATCATCTTTAGAGTTATAAATACCAAAATGTTCTCTTTTGCTATATGGTGTATATTTTTGAGCTGACTCATCTTTTAATTTAAAGCCAAGACTATTTTCAACCTCAGCTTTAAACTTCTCTAATCCCCACGCACTTATAAGGTGGCCAAGTCTAGCTTTTCTTCTATTTTCCCTCAAGCCATGATCTCTATATATAATAGTAATAGATTTTACAATATCTAATACTTGTTCAGGAAGTGCATAACCGATATGTTGCGCAAACTGTTTATTTGAAGCTAAACCACCACCAACACTTACATCAAAAAGAATTTTATTATCTTTTTTCACAGCAGAAAAAGAAAGATCTTGAATCTCATGACCCATACAATGTTTAGAACATCCGCTCATACCAACCTTATACTTTCTTGGTAAATTAACTAAATCTCTATTTCCATTAAAATAATTATGTATCTCTTCAACAAGATTTCTAACATCATAAATTTCACTCTTATCAACTCCAGCTACAGGACAAGTTGCAACATTTCTAGGTACATCACCAGCGGCAAAAACTGTACTAAGACCTACATTTTTTAATCTTGAAAAAATCTCAGGTAAATCACAAACTTGAATGAAGTGAAACTGTACATCTTGTCTTGTAGTAAAATCAACTGTTCCTCTTGCAAACTCTTTTGCGATAGCAGAAACAGCTCTTATTTGCTCTAAATTCATAGAACCTTGAACTAGTTTTACTCTTAACATAAAATATTGAGTTTTATCATCATCTGCCTGTAGATTTTTGTTTTGAGTATAAAGACCATACCATTTAAATCTATCTATATCTTCAGGATTTAACTCATTTCCTGAAGTTGCATAGTGATGAATGTCTTTAAGTACCTCTAAACCACTTTTTTCTTTTTTAATTCTTTCTACTCTTTGTGCTGCTGTCTCTTTTGCCATAAATAATTCCTAATTAAATCTCTTTACATTCCCACTCAGGAAAGTTCTCTCTTATATAAATATTTAATGCTCTCTCAGCACTAGTGTACTCTTTATTTTCATTATTATTTTGCATTGATTCTAAGCTATCAACTATCATACCAGCACCAACTGTATTGTTTGTATATTTGTCAATAATTATAAAGCTTCCTGTATATCTATTGTGATCATAAGGGTCAACTGCTATCTCTCTATCTAACCAAAGTGTGCATTGCGCAATGT
>JAKISR010000027.1 GCA_021648465.1 Sulfurimonas sp.
TACCATTTAGCTCAACTGTAATTTTTTGACCTTTATCAAGAGTAACAGATTGCTCATTTGCAAAAAAGTCACCTTTTCCTTCCATATGTGCAACATATGACTTAGGGTTTTGTGGATACGCTCTAAGTTTATGAGGATTTTTTTGAGCAAACTTTTTAACAGCTGCTGCAGCACGACGATCAGAGTTACCTTCACGAAGAACAGGGTTAACAGCTGAACCTAGACAAGTAGCATATTTTGCTTGAATCTCTTCTTCTTTTGCATTTGCAGGATTCTCAGGGAAGTCAGGTAAATCATAGCCTTGACCCTGAAGCTCAGCAATACAATCTTTAAGTTGACCAATAGAAGCTGAAATATTTGGAAGTTTAATAATATTTCCATCTTCTTTAAGAACAACCTCTCCAAGTTTTGAAAGGTTATCTTCTGCAAGACCTTGGCTCGCAAGAACACGACCTGCTAGTGAAATATCACTAACAACCACTTCAACACCTGCTGATTTTGTAAAAGCATTTACGATTGGTATTAACGAATAAGTTGCTAAAGCTGGCGCTTCATCAATTTTTGTCCAAATAATTTTTGACATTTTTTTTCCTTGAGGATTTATTTTTGTTAATGACATATTACCACTAAGATAAATAATATTTGAGCAACGCCTCTTTAATGTTTGGTGATATTAAAATAGTGTTTCATTTTGTAGCACGCTTAATGTTACGCAAATGTGTAGAATAGTGACGTGTAAAATTATGTGTTCCATCTTTTGATTTCATAAAATATAAGTATTTTGTTTGTGCTGGAAAAATAGCTGCTCTTATAGCATCAAAACTTACATTACAAACTGGAAAGGTTGGAAGTCCTTTATTTTTATATGTATTGTAGGTACTTTTATCTTCTCTAATTCTTTTAGGAGTGATTTTTATATGTGAATATTTCCCATAGTTTAGTGTGCCATCCATTTGTAGTTTCATCCCTTTTTTTATTCTATTTTGGATTACAGAACTAACTATTGACATCTCTTCAATATTTGCAGATTCTTTTTGAATAATAGATGCAACTGTTACAAAATGAAACCATTTTTTTCTATTGTATGTTCCAAAAATCTTCATTGATAGTTTTTTCATTTGTGATAATGATTTTATTTTCAAAAAATTAATTAATGCTTTTTCTGTAATTCCAATTGGTATTTTATATGTATTTGGAACAATCATTCCCTCAGGATATACAAACTGTGCTGAATACTCTTTTTGTAATAATTCTCTATCTAAATTTAAATTATTGGCTAACTGGTTTAAAAAAATATATGTTGTTTCCCCTGGGATCAGTGTGATATTACGAAGGGCAGCTTTTGCGATTGTTAATTTATATAAAAAATCAAATTTTGTACTATGCTCTACACCTATATTTATCCACCCACTTTGAGGTTTTCCCATCACTCTTAATATCATAGAATCCAGTTTACTTACATTGTAATTTCTAGCTTGCATTTGTGATATAATATTATTGATAGAACCTTTAGGTATATATATGACTTTAGGAGAATTTACAGGCTTATTTAGGTAAAACATGAATGATAAAATAATTATTAATACTATCTCAAAAATCCATTTCATTCTTGTTAGTGCTTTAACTTTCATATTTTTATTGCTCTTTAGTATATTTGTACTTTTACAAAATGGTATTTACTTAGATGATGTGTCACTACCAAATTTAAAAGTTAAGAAATTATACATTAAATGGAATGAAAAAATAAGTGTAGTTATAAAAGAGATAAATATTATTAAAACTAAGAATAAAACAAACATTGATTATAATAAAGTTATTAAAGATATAGAAAAGAATCTAATATTTTCTAATTGGTTTGAATTAATAAAAATTGAAAAAATATTATTTAATGATATAACAGGTTATATAGAGTACAAAGATAATAAAAGAGGCTCTTTGTCTCTGTCCTCACCGCAATTTTCATTAGATAGTTTAATATATGCTAGATTAAATACACTCCAAATAAAAATTAATAAGTTAAATATTAAACAAAAAAAAATAGATGTATCAGGGAAAATACTTTTTAAACTGAAAGATGGTTTAAAGTTTTCATCATCTTTAAATATTGATATAAATAATGACGCCAACATTACTTTAAATATTCATGGTGATAACAAAAAACTAACTTATGCTATTGATTCTAATAAAAAAATAGAAGATGCTAGATATATAATAGATTTAATAGAAATTAATCCAAAAGTTAAATATTGGTTTTATGATGCCATGACACTATCAAGCTTATCTATAAAAAGTGTTAATGGCTGGTTGGATTATGAAAATATAGATAAAGCATACTTAAACTTAAAAGCAAAAGCAGTTGCAACTAATTTAATATATACATATGATAAATTACTTCCACCAATCAGAACAAGTCACACAAATTTAGAGTTTAAAGATGGCATTTTATTTATAAAACCGCAAGATGCTTATACATATGATTTTTTTCTTGATAAAAGTTGGTTAAAAATAGACTTCTCTAAAAAAGAGGAGCTTTTAACTCTTTATCTATTATTTAAAGGACAAGCAAATAAAGATTTACTTAGTTTACTTAATAGATATAAAATTAATTTACCTTTTGTACAAACAGAAGGGGATCTTGATGCAAATCTAAAACTATTAATAAACCTAAGAACTGACAATGTAGATGCTATTGGTGATTTTTATACAAGGGAAGCTAAAATAAATTATTTAGGTTTAGATTTAGATATATTTAATGCTCATGTATTTTTAAAAAATACCCATGTTAAAGTAAATGATATGTTAACAAAATATAAAGAGATAGCTAGTGCTAATGTAGACTTAAATTTTAATGCAAAAGAAAGTAAAGGAAAATTGGATTTTAGAATTAATAAGGTATTTTTTAAAGAGAACAATTTAAGACTGGAAAATAATTTTAAACCTTTAAACGCAAGTTATATTATCTCACCTAAACAAGATAAAATTAAATTTGATAAATCAATATGGGTATTAAATAATGAACATATAAATATAGATGCGGTAAATATGCAATTTAACTTGAAAACATTAAGTGTAAAACTACCTATCACGTCACTTAGTATTAAAAATAAAATATCTGCTAAGGCATCAGGGGAAATTCTTCTTAAACCTATGAGACTTGATTTAAATATTGATATACTAAATTTTAAATATGCTAATATAAACTTAAAACAGTCAAAGTTGCCATTAAAACTTTTATATAATGAAGAATTATCAATATCTACAAAAGAAATCATTAGATTAAATATAAATTCTAAAGAGTATAGGCTTTCAAATGCAGCTTTAAATATTAAAAATAATATTTTTAGTATAAATAACATAAAATTAATCTCTGATGATATGCTAAAATCAAATGTTAGTGCAAAGTATGATATAGTTAAAACAAGTGGTTATATTGATATACATAATATTGATTTTAAGTATAAAAAACTTGGAAATATTTTTAAATCTGATAAAAATATAGCACTTCATATTTCTAAAAAATACAATATTACTAAGATAGAGTCAAAAGAGTACGATATAGATTATAAATTTAATATTGATGAGTGGACATTAAAGCTCAACTCATTAGAAAAGATTGTTAAAAACTCAGAAATACTTCAAGAATATAATTTTGACAATGGTTATTTTTCAATTTTTAAAAAAAGCAATGAACAAAATATAAAGTTTTTAGCAGATACAAATTATAAATATAAAATATTAACAACAAAAAATAAAGTCATAGACAATTATGTAATTAAAGGTGAAATAGATAAAAACAACAATGATATTTTTTTTAATATAAACAGTTCTGTTGATGTAAAAATCGCAGATGACATTGAAATTTATGCACATGATATAGGAATAAATATAGATGAAATAACTGATATGCTAAGAGATAAAAATGGCACTAAGAGTGTGCAAGAAAAGAAAAACATCTCTTTTGATGCAAAGAATTGTTTTTTATTTTTAAGTAAGCATAGGCATATTTTATCTGAGAATATTACATTACAATATGCTAACAATATCTTAATAGCCAAATTAAAACATAAAAAAGGTGAAGCAAATTATGAGTTAAAAAATGGTAAATTTATTCTTTATGGGAAAGATTTTGGTGATATATTTATGAAAAAACTTTTTTCTTTATCAAAATTTAAAGGTGGTTCTTTTCGTTTTTCAATCAGTGGAACTACTGCAGAATATAGTGGTATTGCATATGCAAAAGATACAATAATAGTTGAGTATAAAATTTTAAATAATGTATTGGCTTTTGTAAATACTATCCCTTCATTAGTAACTTTTTCTTTGCCAGGGTATAGCAACAAAGGTCTTAAAGCAAAGAGTGCATATATAAACTTTAGTTTTAGAGATGATATATATACTATGAGTAATATTTTTCTAAATTCAAAAGAGATAGATATAATTGGGAAAGGGACAGCTAGTATAAAAAATAACACCATTGATTTAGACTTAAATTTAAAAACAGATTTAGGTAGCAAGGTATCAAAGATACCTGTTGTTGGCTATATACTGATGGGGGAAGATAGTATATCAACATCACTTACAGTTAAGGGTTCATTAGATAACCCAAAAGTTGATACTCAAGTAGCAAAATCTATAATAGTAGCACCATTTAATATTATAAAAAGAACCCTGCTTTTTCCATTTGAATTATTTAAACGTGATGATAAAGACAAATAACCTATTATTCATTTCTTAAAACAGTTAAAATATCTACTTCACTTGCTTTTTTTGCTGGATAATATGATGAAACTATAACAATTGCGAAAGCACCAGATACTATCAAGAAAAAATCTTTAGCACTTAAATCAAGCGGCAATGTAGTTGTTGGATATACATCTTTAGGTAATGAAACTATATCAAAGGTGCTAAGTATCCATAGTCCACTCATTCCCAAAGCTGTACCTGCTAAAATACCACTAACACCGATAACAATTCCAAGATATAAAAAAACTTTTTTAATTTCTAAAGATGAAGCGCCTAGAGATAATAATAATGCTATCTCACTTCTTCTATTCATAACAGTCATTAAAAGAGAAGATATGATATTTATTGCTGCTATTAGAATAATTAGCATTAATACTATAAAAAGAGAGATTTTTTCAAGCTCTAATGCCGCAAAAAAATTAACATTATCTTCCCACCAACCTTTAATTGTTACAGTAGCAGGAAGAAATGCTTTTATTTTTAATATGTCAGTATGTGGATCACTAGAAAATATATGAATACCATCATATTGATTACTTGGTAGATTTAAAATTGCTTGAAGTGAGGATAGTGTGGTATAGCTGTATGCTTTATCATAAGCAGTTAAACCAGAATCAAAAGTTGCTTTAATTTTAAACCTTTTTATCTTTGGTGTAACAGAGAGTCCACCTGGCTCTAGATGTGTAAATATATACATTAATCTATCATCAACAAAAAGTGAAAAATTATCTTTTAATGTTTTTCCAATTAAAACATCAAATTTATTAAATTTATTATTTTCAATAGGCTCTTTTAAAACACTATTTACTTTAGCTTCACTTTTAAAGTCTACTCCAAAAATATAACCACCTTCTAGTTTATTTCCACTTCTAGCCATTACAGAAGATTGAATATATGGACTAAAGTTGAGTTTTGGAAATTTATTTTCTAGGTCGATTAGTAGATTTTTATTAACCGAACCATAAAATTTTGGAATAACAGTTAGTGGATAGTTCATTATTGTAAGTTTTTTTCTAAACTCTTTATCAAAGCCATTCATAAGAGCCATAGCTATTAAAAGCACCATAACACCTAGAGCTATGCCTAAAAAGGCAAGCAATGCGGATAAGAATATAAAAGGTTGTTCTTTATCAAAGCGTAAAAATCTTTTAACAAGATATGGTACTATTGATGTTTTCAAGAAGCAAAAACACCTTTTTTTGGACCACTTTTTCCACAACATTGTTTATATTTTTTACCACTACCACAAGGGCAAGTCTCATTTCTAGATATTTTTCTAGATTTTTTTTCTTCACTACCTTCAATAAGATTAAATTGTCTAACAGCTTCTTCAATTTTTCTTTCAGTTTCTAGCTTTTGTGTAGCTTCTCTAGCTTCTTCTTCAGGATTAGTCATATTAAATTGAATAATTTGAAGCGTTTTTATAGTGTTGTACTTGATGTCAGAAATCAGTTCTGTAAAAAGACTAAAACTCTCTTTTTTATACTCAACTAATGGATCTTTTTGGTTATAAGCACGAAGTCTAATACCTGTTTTCATAGTATCCATTGAATATAAGTGTTCTCTCCATGCACTATCTAACTCTTTAAGGTATAACTCTTTTTCTATGTCATGACCTACACTCTCTTCTACAACACTCATCTTTTCATCATAAACTTTTTTGATTATATTTATTAAGGCATGAAGTAACTCTTCATAATCCAATGGCTTATAATCCTCTATATTTAAATCTAAAGTCATCTCTTCTTGTAAAAGTTTTAAAACTTTTTCTAAATTAAAATCTTCTTTTTCTCCACCATCAAATATGTCACAATTATTAAGTATATGCTCTACATACTCAGCTCTTACCTCATTGATTTTAGATGATATATCATACTCTGAATCAAGCAGTTGATTTCTAAACTTATAAACAATTTTTCTTTGTTCATTTGCTACATCATCATACTCGACAATCTGCTTACGACCATCATAGTGCATATTTTCAACTTTTTTCTGAGCTTTTTCAACTGCACGTGTAACCATTTTGGACTCTATGTATTCGCCATCTTCAACACCAAGTCTCTCCATGATAGATTTAATCTTATCACTTCCAAAAATACGAAGTAAGTTATCTTCTAAAGATAAATAAAACTGCGTAGTACCTGCATCACCCTGACGACCACTTCTACCACGAAGCTGATTGTCTATACGACGATTTTCATGTCTCTCTGTTCCAATTATGTAAAGACCACCAAGTTTTCTAACTTCATCATTCACTTTAATATCAACACCACGACCTGCCATATTTGTAGCAATAGTTACAGCACCTTTAGCACCAGCATTTTTAATGATTTCACCTTCTTGAGCATGATTTTTAGCATTTAGTACAGTATGAGCGATCTTTTCTTTTTTAAGTATACTATGCAGAGATTCAGATTTCTCAATAGAAGCAGTACCTATTAAGATTGGTTGACCTATTTTAGCTAATTCTTTTATTGTATTAATCACAGCTTCAAACTTTTCTTTTTCTGTTTTATAAATTAAATCATTAAGATCCTCTCTTGTTACAGGTATATTTGTTGGAATTGAGATAACATCAAGAGAGTAGATTTGTGAAAATTCTGATGCTTCAGTTTCTGCAGTACCTGTCATACCAGCTAATTTATTATACATTCTAAAGTAGTTTTGAAATGTAATATCTGCAAGAGTTTGAGTTTCTTCTTTTATTTCAACTTTTTCTTTTGCTTCAAGTGCTTGATGAAGACCTTCTGAAAATCGACGACCCTCACTTAAACGACCAGTAAATTCATCAACTATTATAACCTCACCATCATTTACAACATAATCTACATCTTTTTCAAAAAGATAATTTGATTTGAGTGCTTGATCTAAAAGATGAGAAAGTGATGCATTTTCTGGAGAGTAAAGATTATCAACTTTAAACAGCTCTTCAGCTTTAGTTATCCCATCTTCTGTAATCAAAACAACTTTGTCTTTTTCATCAACAGTAAAATGTTCATCTTTTGTTAATTGCATAGCAATAATATTTGTATCACTAAAATCTTGAAGTGTTCTATTGGTCGGACCAGATATGATTAAAGGTGTTCTTGCTTCATCAATTAAAATACTATCAACTTCATCAACTATGACAAAATTATGCCCTCTTTGAACCATTTGTTCTTGTGAATAGCTCATATTATCTCTTAAATAATCAAAACCAAAGGCGTTGTTAGTTCCGTAAGTTATATCAGCATTATAAGCTTCTTTTTTAACAATAGGATCATTCATATCTTCTAAAATTACACCAACTGAAAATCCTAAAAATTCATATAAAGGTCCCATATCTTTAGCATCTCTTAATGCTAAATAATCATTCACAGTAACAAGATGAACACCATTAGAACTAATTGCATTTAAAACAATAGCTAAAGTGGCAACAAGTGTCTTACCTTCACCTGTTTTCATCTCAGCAATTCGTCCCTCGTGAAGTACTATACCACCAATAAGTTGAACATCGAAGTGTCTCATTTTAAGAGTTCTTATACTAGCTTCTCTAGTAATAGCAAAAGAATCAACCAGCACATCGTCTAAACTTTTTTTATCTTGTAAAACAGTGTCTTTTAGTTCGCTAAATGAAGTTTTTAACTCATCATCACTTAAAGCTTGATATTTACTCTCAAGAGCATTTATATTATCAATAATTTTTATGTATTTTTTTAATTCACGATCATTAGATGTACCAAAAATTTTACCTATGAATGCTTTTAGCATTTGCAACCTTATAACAGCTACTATATAGTATCCTATATAGTAGCTTAGAAATTGCTCTTATTTTATCATAGTTATAGTTACAAACTGCATAAATTAAAGAATGATTTATATAATTATTGATATTATATAATATGTAAACAATCACTTTGATATAATTTTTTAAAATAAAGGAATAAATTGAAATATATATTATTTACAATGATACTTATTACACAAGTTTTTGCCTCACTAGTGAATATTAATTCATTCGAAGCAGATTTTGTACAAAGTATTACAGATGATAAAAAAAATGTACTTACATATACTGGACATATAATCGCATCAAAGCCACAAAATGCTAGATGGAACTATATAAAACCTGTTCAAAAAGAAGTTTATATAAATAGATTTGAAGTGACAATAATAGAGCCTGTAATTGAGCAAGTTATCATAAAAAGAGTTGAGCTAGAATTTGATTTTTTTAACATGATAAGTAAAGCAAAAAAAATAAAAAAAGACACCTATTTAGCTAAATATAATAATTCTGAGTTTACTATTATTTTATATGAAAAATTGATAAAATCAATAATATACATAGATGAGTTTGAAAATAATGTAGAGATAGTTTTTAAAAATCAAAAACAAAATAATAATATAGATTTAAAAAAATTCACCCCTGTTTTTCCGCTTTATTACGATATTATAAAGGATTAGAGCAATCAGTTTCCTTATGTTTTTCTCTTATAAATATAAACATATTAATATTTTCTAAAAACATATCTACTAATTTTGGATCAAAATGTTTGCCTTTTTCTTCTTCTATATAAATCAATATATCATCTAGCTTCCATGCAGGTTTATAGCACCTATCACTACCTAGAGCATCAAAAACATCTGCCAATGCTGTAATCCTTCCAATCAATGGTATATCTTCGCCAATCAATCCTCTTGGATACCCGCTTCCATTATATTTTTCATGATGAGTTAATGAAATAATTGAAGCAATTTTCAACATTTTTCTATTTGATTTTTTAAGCATTTCATAACCAAGTTTTGCATGAGTTTGCATAATTACCCATTCATCTTTAGTTAATTTACCTGGTTTATTTAATATATGGTCTGGTATTGCGATTTTTCCAATATCATGCATAGGGCTAGCCATTTTTAATAACTCTGCTTCATCTTCTTTTGCCCCATGTAGCAAATAAAGTAGTTTTGAATACTCGGCAACTCTTTTTACATGATTTCCAGTCTCTAAGCTTCTTGTTTCACTAATAGCACCCATTGTATATAAAACATCTTTTTGTGTATCTATGATTTCTTGTTTTAGCACTTTTGATTCAGAGATATCTGTAATAGTACCAACCATTATTAGTGGCTTACCAACACTACTGTATTTGATGACTTCAGCACTAGAACGAACAAACATTTTTGTATTATCAAAAAGCAATATACGATATTCAAAAAATACAATCTCTTTTGTAGCTATTGCTTTACTCATTCCATCTTCAATAATACTTACATCATCAGGATGAACAAAAATCATAAATGCTTCTAGTGATGGCTTAAACTTTTCTTTATCTTGTTGTAAAAGTTTATAGTGCTCATCTGACCAAAAAAGTATTTTATCCTGTATTAAATATTCATAACTACCAGATCTAGTATTTTCTTGTGCTCTGTTAAGTGTTTTACTAAATTCAATTAATTCACGAAGAGTTATAAAAGATAAAAATATAATTATTACTACAACAATAAGGATTAAAGCTTGTAGTATAAGTTCATTTGATAATTCAGAATTTACTTTGTTAATTAATTTAGATAAATCATATGCTACTGTATCTTCAATATTTTTTAATTGATTAATTCTTTTTGTTGAAGTTTCAAACCAGTCAGATTGAGAATTAAATAAACCTTTAGATAAAATTTCTAGTGCCAACAATGCTGGTGTATCATTGACAATGACCTCTTTGTCAAATTCAGAAATATTTTTATTAGCTAAACGTAATTGCGTAACTTTTGATACATTTTGCATATATTTTGTAAATGTTTTTTTAATTATATTTAATTGCTCTAATTCTTGCGAAGTGGTGTTTTCAATTGATTTATATTTTTCAATTAATTCCATTAATTGTGTATATTTAGTTTTAATATCTTCTGGAAGATTTTTTGACCCTCGTATAATATAATTTTTAAAATGGTGAATTAAACCACCATATCCTAAAATTTCTTTAATTTTATACAAAATATTATTTTTAATATTCTTTGTATATATAACATTTCTCTCATTTATAACTTTTACAAAAGCATCTGAGTGTAGTTTATCTAATAGTAAATTAGAGTATTTTTGTTGGGCTGTATTTATAAAATGATTAATATGTATATTTTGAGCAGAAATTAAAGTTGAAAAAAAATAAAAATCATTACTAGATAAATTATTTTCTCCTAGCACTTTACTAACTAAAGCTCTCTCAATCCCAGCTTTTTCTTTTATTTTCATTAGAATTATGTATGATTGAATTAATGGTGTTATATTACCTTTATAGTTAATAGTAATAATTTGCTCATTTAACTCCAATAATAAATTTATATTATCTGTAAAATAGGTCATTATTTCTGATATTTGTATTTCACGAGAATTAATTTTTGCTCTATATAAATTTATATTATTTAAAGAATCTATGATTATTTTATTATATTTTATGAAGTTAGCTTCTGATTCAGATTTATGTATGTAGTAATTAAAGTTTTCTAAAAAAAAATTTAATCTTTTTATTTGCTTATCTGTATTATGTCTTTGTATTTTAACTTCATCATAAAAAGACATGCCTCTTGAAGCGATAAATCCGCTGCTATAGCCTCTTTCTCTTTGCAGTTCATGAATTAAAGCACTAGAAATAATAGAAAATTTCATATATTCACTTGCTTTATTAAGTTCACGTTTCTCTTCAAATTTGTTAATACTAGAATAAACAGAAAAAGTTAATAATACGATTAAAGGAAGTATTAGTATTTTTGGTATGTGATTTTTTAATCGTATCATTTTCATATTTTAATTACACCGATTAACAATGGGAGCAAAGTATAATTTATTATTATAAAAGTATAAATAATATTTCCTTTTTACAACTAAATAAAATATTTAAAAATGGTGCGTATTTAAAGGCATGTCGCTGTTTTGAAGTAATTTTATAATAAAAAAAATATAAGAATGCTTAAAATAGATTTTTTTGTATTTTTTTTGAAAATGGAAGAAGTTTTAAAATTTAACAAAAAATAATTTAGTTTTTTTCTGCACTGGTTTCTAAAGCTTGGCAGAAAATAATTTAGTTTTTTTCTGCACTACTTTTTAAAGCTTGTAATCTTTGATAAGATTAAAATTAAGATATTTATAGATGTCTGCTTCTTTGCCAACAATCTTTTTAGTTTTTTCTATATACTCAGCTGCTGTTGGTAAACGACCTAGCATTGAACAAACTGCTGCAAGTTCTGCTGAACCAAGATAAACTTGAGCATCTTTACCTAAACGGTTATCGAAGTTACGAGTTGATGTTGAGAATACTATTGCACCATCAGCAACACGCGCTTGATTACCCATACATAAAGAACAACCTGGGATTTCAGTACGAGCACCAGCAGCACCAAATACTGAATAATAACCATCTTCAGTTAGTTGTTTCTCATCCATTTTAGTTGGAGGACAAATCCATAATCGAGTAGGAACA
The DNA here is from genome assembly GCA_021648465.1 of Sulfurimonas sp. Taxonomy (GTDB): domain Bacteria; phylum Campylobacterota; class Campylobacteria; order Campylobacterales; family Sulfurimonadaceae; genus Sulfurimonas. The sequence continues at coordinate 12,195 of JAKISR010000027.1, forward strand.
AATCCTTCTCCTCTTAAAACTTCACCAAGGGCACGATAGTGACCAATATTTGTCATACATGAGCCAACAAATACTTCATCAATATTAGTAGGTCTATCAGATGCTAATATTTCAGTTAAAGTAGCAACATCATCTGGATCATTAGGACAAGCTAAGATTGGTTCAGTAATATCATTAAGGTTAATGTCAAAGACTGCTGCATATTCTGCATCAGCATCTGGTTTCATAAGTGATGGATTAGCTAACCAATCCTTCATTTTATCAACACGACGCTGGATAGTACGAGCATCTGAGTAGCCTTGCTCAATCATTTGCTCTAAAAGAGTTACATTTGATTTTAAGTATTCAATAATTGGCTCATCATTTAAAAGAACTGTACAAGCAGCAGCGGAACGCTCAGCAGAAGCATCAGAAAGCTCAAATGCTTGTTCAGCTTTTAAATCAGGTAAACCTTCAATTTCTAAAATACGACCAGCAAAGATATTTTTTTTACCTTTTTTAGGAACTGTTAGAAGACCTCTTTTAATTGCTTGATGAGGAATAGCATTAACAAGGTCACGGAGAGTGATGCCTGGTTGCATCTCTCCAGAAAATCTTATAAGAACAGATTCAGGCATAGTTAAAGGCATAGAACCAGTAACACCAGCAAATGCAACAATTCCAGAACCACCAGGGAAAGAAATACCAAGTGGGAAGCGAGTATGGCTATCTGCACCAGTACCAACAGTATCTGGAAGAACCATTCTATTTAACCATGAATGAATTACTCCATCACCTGGACGAAGAGCTACGCCTGAACGGTTAGAGATAAAATCTGGTAATGTGTGATGCATTTTAATATCAGTTGGTTTTGGATAAGCCGCTGTATGACAAAATGATTGCATAACTAAGTCAGCATTAAAACCAAGCGCAGCAAGTTCTTTAATCTCATCACGAGTCATAGGACCTGTTGTATCTTGAGAACCAACTGTACTCATCTCTGGTTCTACATACATACCTGGACGAACACCATCTAAACCAGAAGCTTTTCCAACCATTTTTTGAGCTAAAGTATAGCCTTTACCATTATCAGCTGGTTGCTCAGCAGTTAAGAAAGCATTAGCAGCACCCATACCAAGAACACCACGAGCTTTAGAAGTTAAACCACGACCAATAATTAGTGGGATACGACCACCAGCACGAACTTCATCTGTAATAGTGTTAGGGTTTAATTTAAAAGTTGCTATACATTTTCCATCTTTATGAGCTTCACCTTTGTATGGATATATATCAATAACATCACCAGTATTCATGTTTGTAACATCAAGCTCTAATGGAAGTGCGCCAGAATCTTCAGATGTTGCAAAGAAAATTGGAGCAATAGTTTCGCCAAGAACAATACCACCTGTGCGTTTATTCGGAACACCTAGAATATCTTCACCCATGTGCCATTGAACAGAATTTATTCCTGATTTTCTTGATGAACCTGTACCTACAACATCACCAACATAAGCAACCATATTACCTTTTTTCTTAAGCTCTGTGATTACACCAATTGGATCATCCATCTTAGCAACTAACATAGAATTTGCATGAAGAGGAATATCTGAACGAGTAAATGCTTCTGATGCTGGAGAAAGATCATCAGTATTAGTTTCACCCTCTACCTTAAAAACAGTAATAGTAATTTTTTCAGCAAGTTCTGGCTTATTAGTAAACCATTCAGCATTTGCCCATGAGGTCATAACTTTAGTTGCGGCAGCATTTCCAGCTTTATGAAGCTCTTCAACATCATTAAATGCATCATATACAAGTAAGGTTTTAGATAAAGCAGTAACTGCTGCTTCTACTACTGATGCATCTGAAGATGAAAGTGCATCAATCATTGGTTTAACATTATAACCACCAAGCATCATGCCAAGCATCTCAACTGCTTTTTGTGGAGCAATTGCAGATACTGTTGCTTTGCCAGCTGCTACATCATTTAAAAATGCTGCTTTAACATATGCTGCATCATCAACACCAGGTGGCACACGATTTGTCAGCAAGTCTAATAATTCCTCTGTACAGTCAGTTTTAATTAACTCTATTACCTCTGCTGTTTGTTCAGCTGAAAGTGGAAGAGGTGGAACACCAAGTGTCTTACGCTCTGCGATATGTGATTTATAATCCTGTAAAAATGCCATACTAATTCCTCGTATATAAATTTAATACGGGATTATACCAAATATACTAACTCAAAATATAAAGTGTTACCATAGTAAACACAAATAAACTACTTTTTTGTACAAGTGTTTAATTTTGTAACATTTTTACTTGCTCTAAATATGTGATAATTCAGATATAATATATTTTATTATTTTTAAGGATATATGATGAAAAAATTTAGAATAGAAAATGATTCATTTGGTAAATTAGAGGTGCCGTCTAATAAATACTATGGTGCCCAATCTGCAAGATCTTTAATTAATTTTCCTATAGGAATTGAAATTATGCCAGAGCCACTTATCCGTGCTTTAGGTATAGTAAAACTCTCAGCTGCTCAGACAAATATGGATATAGGTATTCTTGATTCAAAAATTGCTAATGCTATCATAGAAGCTTCAAGTGAGGTTATGGATGGTAAATTAAATGAACACTTTCCACTATCTGTATGGCAAACTGGCTCTGGCACACAAAGCAATATGAATACCAATGAGGTTATTTCAAATCGTGCCATAGAGATACTTGGTGGAGTTATTGGTTCAAAAGATCCTGTTCATCCAAATGACCATTGTAATATGGGTCAATCATCAAATGATACATTTCCAACAGCTATGCATATAGCAGCGGTAGAAGAGATAATACATAGATTGCTCCCTGCTCTGAAACATATGTGCCAAGAGTTAGATAAAAAATCTAGCTTATTTAGCCATCTTGTTAAAATTGGCAGAACTCATACTCAAGACGCAACACCAATTACACTTGGTCAAGAATTTTCTGGATATAAAGCTCAAATGAGTAATGCGGTACGCAGAATTGAGACTATTTTACCTGCCCTATATCAACTAGCTCAAGGTGGTACAGCAGTTGGAACAGGAATAAACACGACAAAAGGTTTTGATGTTAAATTTGCGACCAAAGTTGCAAAAATAACTAAACTTCCATTTATCACAGCAGAAAATAAATTTGAAGCACTAGCAGCTCATGACGCGATAGTGGAAGCAAGTGGTGCATTAAATACAATTGCAGTAAGTGTTATGAAGATAGCAAATGACATCAGATTTTTAGCTTCAGGCCCAAGATGTGGAATCGGAGAGATTTCTTTACCTGAGAATGAACCAGGATCATCTATAATGCCAGGAAAAGTAAACCCAACCCAAAGTGAGGCACTGACAATGATATCTGCACAAATTATGGGTAATCATACAACTATATCAATAGCTGGCTCAAACGGACACTTTGAGTTAAATGTATTTAAGCCTGTAATGATTTATAATTTACTTCAATCTATTAGACTATTAGCAGATGGATGTAATTCGTTTACAGACAGATGCATAGTAGGGATTACAGCAAATGAAGATAGAATTAACAAACTAAGAGATGACTCACTTATGCTTGTAACTGCTCTAAACCCTCACATAGGCTATGACAACGCGACAAAAATTGCTAAAAAAGCTCATAAAGATAGCTCTACTCTTTTAGAAGCAGCTCTTTCGCTTGAGCTTTTAACAGAAAAACAATTTAAAGAGTGGGTTATTCCACAAAACATGATAGGACCAAAATAATCTATAAATTTCTTGCTTGTAGTTCTATATCTATAGTATCTCTATCTTTACCTCTATAGTTAGCTTTTAACCATAAAAGGTATGAGTCTGGAACTTCATTGTAACTCATTCCTTTATATTTTCCAAATTCTATCTTCGCATCTGTTTTTCTAAGCATAATCTTTTCTTTACATTTAGCATCTATAGAACTATATTTGAGAAGTGAAATAAATTCATTAAACTCTAATTTTTTTTGTATCACAAAAGTATATGATTCAAAATCAAAAATACCTTTTCTTGCACTTACAAAAGTCTCTATAGCTTGAATCTGCTCAACTGAGAGTTTCTCTAAATTTTCTATATGTACGCTAAATGAGTTTTTCTGCTTTATGAATATAAACTGTGGTTTTGTCATCAATATATATCTTTCCTAGAGCCTACTCTAAAAAGTACTCTAATTTTTTTAGCAACTGTAAATTTATATTGAGATTTAAATTCACTTCCTTTTAGTTCTCTTACTTTTTTTGGCTCTTTTAGTATTTCAAAATTATCAGCAAAGTAGTGAAGTTTTTTTACAATAAGTGTTCGATCTGGTTGAGTAAAGCTCTTTAAATCTTTTACAGATTTTTCAGAATACTTTATATTCAAAGTTCAATACCTAGCACTTTATAAACTTCATCACTTTCATAAATTTTCATAGTTCCAGCTTCTATTTCTCTTGTAACACTATCAGCTACTATGATATCAGTATAATCAAAATAAAAATCAAGTGCACTCTCAACTATCTCTCTTTGAGACTTATGCATTACAGAAGCTACAACTTCAAGCTCTTTAGCAATAGACTCATCAAGAGAAATTAGTTTTTTTACAGTTGCCATTAGATATCCTTTGATTCTAATATATCTATTTAGATATATTGTCAATAGTCATTTTATTTTAACTTAGAATTGTTTAATTCTTTGTATGAATTTAGGTTACCACTCCAGTACTGATGGACCATTAGATGTAAAACACATAAACTTACCTTTTAATTAGTTCTTGCAATGGCATTAGCTTATTAAAAAAACTTTTACAATATCTCCCGAATTCCTTTAGTATTCGGAGCAGATAGTACGCCCTCTCCTTCTAGTTGCTCTATAAGCCTAGCCGAGCGGTTATAGCCAATTTGTAGTTTTCTTTGTAAGTAAGAGATAGAGGTTTTTCTATCATTTAAGATTACATTTTTTGCATCAAGATACAGTAAATCCAACTCTTCATAGCTATCGTTGGTAGAAGATGTAATTTCATTCTCTTCTACTAAGAAACTTTTATCATAGTTTGGTTCTCTTTGAGATTTAATAAACTCTACAATATTTTCTATCTCATCTTCTGTACTCCAAGGCGCATGAAGTCTAACAAGTCCTGTAGAGCCTGGCGGAGTAAAAAGCATATCCCCTTTGCCTAAAAGTGATTCAGCACCCATTTGGTCTAGAATAATTTTAGAATCGATTTTTTGCCCTACTCTGTATGATATGCGAGATGGTAAATTTGCTTTTATAAGCCCCGTTACAACATCAACAGATGGTCTTTGTGTAGCCACTATAAGATGTATTCCAGAAGCTCTTGCCATTTGTGCAAGTCTTGCAATAGAATGCTCAACATCCTTTCCACTTGTCATCATTAAATCAGCTAATTCATCTATAATTATCACAACATAAGGGAAATATTCCCCACCATTTCTTTTTACTTTTTCATTATAGTTTTCTATATTTTTAGTTTTTGTTTTACTCATAAGCTCATAACGACGCTCCATCTCTAAGACCATGTTGTTAAGTGCTACTATAGCTTGTTTTGGTTTTGTAATAACTGGAGTTAAAAGATGAGGAATATCATTATAAATTGAGAATTCAAGCATTTTAGGGTCTATCATAAGAAGTCTAAGCTGATCTGGTGAATTTTTGTATAAAAGTGAGAGTATCATAGAGTTTATCCCCACACTTTTACCACTACCTGTAGTTCCAGCTATTAGTAAGTGAGGAAGCTTTTTAAGATCAGTTATAAAAGGTTTTCCAACTATGTCTTTACCGAGAGCAATAGTAAGTGGGGATGATGATTCTCTAAAAAGTTTAGAATCAAGTAACTCTCTTAAGTAAATAGTATCTACTGTTTCATTTGGTATCTCTATCCCAACAACATCTTTTCCAGGGATTGGAGCTTGAATACGAATAGTTTCAGCTGAAAGAGCCATTGCTAAATCATCTTGAAGGTTTAGTATCTTACTAACTTTAACATTTGCAGCAGGTTTAAATTCAAATGTAGATACAACAGGACCAGCGTAAGTTCTAACAACATCACCATCTATCTTAAAGTGAGCTAGTTTTTCTATAAGGTACTGTATCTTTTCATCCACTTCAGATTCATCAATATTATGAGCTTTAGCACTCACTTTTTGTAAAAAATCAACACTTGGAAGTTTAAAGTTTTTTGGTTTTTCAACTTTTCCTTTTTCTATTGCTTCTAAAAGTTTTTTATTTTCTTCAAGCTCGTCTACGATTAAAGCATTTTTTTGCTCTTTAATGTCTTTTGCTAAATCTAAAAGATTTTGTTGTTGTTTTTCTAAAGTTTTATTCTCTTTTCCTACTTGTGATATTAAAGTTGTTTCTTCTCTTCTAAGGTAACTTGGCTTATCTATCTCATGTTCAATTTTTTCTTTTACTATTGTGGATAAAGGTTTGGAACTGTTTTTTTGTCTTTGAATCTCTTTATTAGTTTTTTTTAAAGAAAAAAGTTTTTTTAGATTTTGTAAAAATATATCTATAATCTCATGAATACTTTTATCAACTATTATAACTACAGACACTAAAGTTATTATAAACCAAAATACCCAAAGTCCAAATAACCCAATATATGGAGATAAAAAATCTACAAAATTACCGGCTACTGTCCCTCTTAACTCATTTAATACTAAAATTGCTTGAGCTAATAAAAAAGAGAATAAAATTAAAAATGAGCTAATAAATAGCTCAAATTTTCTTATTTTTAAAACACTATTTTTATAAAAATAATATAAAGGAATTAAAGAAATAAATATATATATATACGATAAATATCCAAAAAGTTTATGATTGTATAGAGCAAAAGTGGTCCCATATTTTCCCATTAGAGCTGTATCACCTAGAATTGTGGCAAATCCTAAATAAATTAGTAAACCAAAAGTTATTATAAATATAGTATCTCTCAAACTATAACTTCCTTGTATGTATTAATTAAAAAAGAAGTATAGCTAAAACTATTCATAAACAGTTTTTATAAATAATTTACTAAACTCAATTGAGAAACTCTACCAACTGTTGATAGCATAGCTTCATAATTTATATTTAATTGAGTTAATCTTAAAGACGCTTCAGCTAAATCTGTATCAATAACGGAGGATCTTAAACTCATAGTATTTATTTTTAAGAGTTCTGTTCTTTCTATGGATGTATTTAAAGCATTTGATTGTGAACCAACTTGTGCATGTGCTCTTGATATATGATCTTGTAAATCATCTAACATTGCAATGGCATTTTCAATACCAACATTTCTAACATCACCACTAGAGCTGTCAGGGTATAGTTTATAATTTTCAACTGCAGTAATAATATCATCTAGATTTTCAAAAAAATTAGTTTTTGGGTCTCTTACTGTCAAACTATTGTTTGTATTAAAGGTCATTACTGATGCTGGATTAGAAAAATCGCCACTATTTGAATCATATAAAGCAATTTGTGCTAATGTATTTCCTGTACCATTTTCTTCAAAAATTATTTTACCTTCGTAATCTAAGGATGTTTTACCAGAAAGTACAGCAGTATTGATAGCCATATCATATTGGGTTGGTGTACCTGGAGCGGAAGCTGGGAGATTGTCTGTAACAACCATGTTTACAACATCCATTAATTGTCTATATGTCATATCATCTGCATCTATAGCAGCTCTTGGTGTATTAGCATCATATATACTATATGTAGAAGCACCAACTGTAAATGTAGAACCAGCAGTTAGAAAATTTATTTGTGCTGAGTATGCTACACCATTAATATCAACACCCTCTAAATTAAAAATTTTACCATTTAATGAACCAGCTGTAGCTACTTCTGATATCTTTGTTGAATTTGTGGCAAAAGCATTTGTTTCATTAACAATTTGTGAAATTGATGATGAAACCTTAATCCCATCTACATCAAACTGTGTTCTATCATATACTGTACCCTCTATAATGTTGGTACCTGCTACACCACTCGCAGAATTTAAAGATGATTTTATAAATTCTTTTACATGTAAATTTGGATTGGTTGCTGTAGATGTAGCAAGCATGATTTTACTAAAATCATTTTCACCGACGCCTAAAGCATCTATGCTATTAACATCTGCAGCAGCTCCACCTGAAAGATCAGTTGCCGCAACCATATGAAAATCAATCTTACTTGAACCTTTCATTTTATCTTCTATGACTATTTGACCATTTGGATTTAAACTAACATTTACAACATTTAAACCTGGAGAATTGCCATAAAGAGTACCTATTTGAGATAAAAGTGAATCTACTGTATTATCATCTCTCATACTGATTTTTTGCTCAAAAGAATCGCCGTTACTTCTTGTCCCTCTTATATAGAAAAAATGTTTTAGTGTAACTGTATCAACAACATTATCAGAATCACCCATTAAATCTCTTATAGTACTACTTGCAGTTATAGAGCCAGTATCTGTATCGCTCGCACTTTGTAATGTTGCATATTGTCCAATAAGATTTGTTTGAGATACATTTGTTGTAATTTCTCTTCTAACATGACTTTTTTCACCTAAAAAAAGATCTTCCCCACTTATATTATACTGCTGCTTAGTTCTTGAACCTGTAAAAGCATTTAATGAGGTGTCATTTCCTGCATACTCTCCATCTGCTGTAATAGGTTTTACATCAACTGCAGAACCAGAAAATAGGTATTGTCCATTAATAGATGTGTTTGCTAGATTTATAAAATGATCTTCTAAACTTCTTAACTCGCTTGATATTGAGTCAAGTGAAACATTACTGTTTGTTCCATTTGCTGCTTGAATAAGAAGAGTTCTTGTACGATTTATGGTTGTTTCAAACTCGTTTAGTACTACATCTGCCTGATTTGACATTTTATAAGCACTTTCACTACTCTTTTTTATCTGCTCTAGTACAACAATTTCATTATCAAGCTTCATAGTATCAGAGAAAGTTATCACATCATCTTTCGCATATTGAATTTTTAAGCCAGATGCTATTTGTTTGTTAACATCAAATAGATTTTTAGTTAGTAAAGCATTGTTATCACCAAAAATATTTTTATAATACATGTTAGATGTAATTCTCATGATGCACCTCCTGATATTCTTAAAAATTATACTACTTTACATTTTGTAGCAATATAAGTTCCATAGTTCTAATATCGGCTAAAAACTATTTATTTTTTATTTTCACTATATTTTAATTAATAAAGTATTATTATTTCACTTATTACCAGAGTGATGGAAAGGTGGGCATAGGGGATTATTAGTAATCAAATTATAAATGATATTTTAGTTTTTTTAAGTAAACAATAATTATAATCACACTTCTACTTTTAAATGATGGAGTGATGAAATGGTATACATAGTGGATTCAAAATCTTATAAGTATGCTTTTCAGCGACCCTATTAAAAGCCTATGTATTACGGCTTCTAAAGAGATTTTAAATTCTTTAAGGTTAGATAAGAGTGTAATTTTTAGTAAACATAACGGATTTATTGTCATTATTTACTATTAATTACTATAAAGTTGATTGTTTTTACAATCTTTTAAGTAAATAGTAAATACAATCGCTAACTTTAATTTTTATGCCAGTGTGATGGAATGGTAGACTTGGTCGACTCAAAATCGACTGCCTCACGGCGTGCCGGTTCGAGTCCGGCCACTGGTACCACTTTTAATTAAAGTCTTGCGATTTTCTAGTATGTTATTTCGCTCATATTTACGGAAACATCATTAAATACTTCAGCTCGTTTAGCTATTTTTTCTCTTAAATCATGATTTAAAGTAAAATTTTATAGGCTGAAAAGTGCTTGAAAGTACGGTGTAGTAGTAATGATTAAAAAGGTTTTATTTACAATGAGTTGTACTCCAAGGGCAGGCTTTACGCTAAAAAAGTGCAAAAATATGTCCATATTGTAGTTAAAAAGAGACAAAGAAAAATGGTAAATTAGGTGGAATACAAAGATATAAATGTTTAGGTTGTAACAGTTACTTTTCATCAACAAGAAGACCCACTAAACTACAAGAAATTATCTTCACACCCTCAAGGGGTACCTCGAAAAGTATATTTACAAACGACAAACCTTAAGTGATTTAGCAGAGGAATACAAGAAGAGTAGTCGTTGGATCCAAAAACAAATATTTGAATATGAGCCAGAGATAAAAACTCATAAACCTAGAGAAATAATTTTAGTATGTGATGCTACTTTTTATGGCAAAAGAAAAGATAAGCTTGGAACTCTAGTTTTTGTTTATGCCCTTGTGGTACAGACGGCTGATTCATACTAATAGGTAACATAATCTCTTAATATCCCCACCAATCATACGGATAGCTTGAGGAAAATTGATATATTTTTCTCTTCTGAGAATATTTATAGAGATATTTCTAGTAATTGAA
>JAKISR010000028.1 GCA_021648465.1 Sulfurimonas sp.
AGCGAAGAAATGTAGCTGGATGAAAAGTACCAGCTCCCGATGCAATGTCATAAGGCTGTACAATATTACACCCCTGTTTCATCCAAAATTCTTGTAGTTTTAGTAGCATGGAACTAAATGTAATCATTATAAAGTACCTTGATTTTATATTTTTATAATTATACACTTTAGAGTTAAAAATTAGATTATTATGCCATTTTACAAACTATATCACCAACTTGTTTATTAAGTGAGGCGGCAACAACATCACACTTCACTTTAAGTAAAAAACAGATATTTTTTCTATGTGATGAACTTAAACACTCATAATTTCCCATTCCTTTTGAAATAACTAAATCAACCTCATCAAAAAGCTTTTTAGAATAATCATTTGCACGATTATAAGTAAATCCAGGTGTATTTACTCCACTATCTACAAGCTCACAAATTTTATCAAAACCGACCTCTCTTGCCTCTTTCATAGTTACATCATTTATAATTGGATTGCCTCTAACCATGTATGAGTAGTTTATGTTTGGATATAGTTCTTTTAAAGTATTTATAAACATATAATCAAATATATGCTCACCAACATTATCACCAATAAGTAGAACTGTTTTTGAGCTCTCTAACCTCTCTCTTAAAACATCAAAATTATTATATGCAAAATCGGTATCAAATATCTTTTCTAACTCTTCTTGTAAATCAAACTCAATAGCAGCAGCTAAATCTATAACATTTCCAGCTACTGCAATTTTTGTGGCTGTTAAGAGTTTATCTGATGATGTGAAAAGTTTGTCTTTTAAAAGTGGTACAAACGAGAGTGCTTTTTTAGTTGAAGCTATTTTTATTTTATCATAAAGGTCTACTTTATTGGCAATTTTTGCCATATCTTCGTAAACATAAGAGGCTATTTCTGGAGGAGTTTTATCGTAAGAAAATTGTTTACTTAAAAGTTCTACATGTGAGATTAGCTTTTCTTTTAAATCACTATTTGCATTAATTGCATCTGCGACTTTAGCACTCTGATTTATAATACAACTAACACACTCTTCACCTATTGTCATATTTTAATCTATTTAACTCATATGTTCTTCTATAGCTTTATTCCACATCAGTTTATATTTTCTTCTCATAAACTCAACTTCTTGTTGTGAAAGTTTTAGTTGTTCTGTTAAAATAGCAATCGTATTTCTATCTTCATCATAAAGTTCTTGTAAGGATTCTAGTGCTTCTCTCAAAAACTCATTTTCTACTTTTACAGCATCAAGTGTTTCATCTTTTGCATCAAGAACTTTTTCATGAAGATTGATAATTGTACCTATTGTTTTTTCAACAAATTCTGGTTGCACTATAATTTCATGAGTATTACGAGTTGATAGTTCTTTAAGTTGAGTTGGAACAACATCTTGTGTCCCTTTTGATGGATCTATATATCTAACACCATCTTCAACTTTTATAGTTAATTTACCTCTATCGGCTAAGTCTTCAATAGCCAAAAGGTTTAAACCTGTTAACTCCATATACTCTTCATCATTCATCCACTTCATGCTTATCCTTCATTTTAGAGTAAAAAATAAATCTTTCTCAAAAAACTTGTTTTTTGTAGCTTTAGAGGGTTATAGGGACTTAAGTCCCTATAACTATAATGGGCTCGTCGTGCCATTTGGGTATTTGCTCATTATAGTTATGAAATTATAGTTTCAATCTCCATGGAATCCATTTCTACTTTTTTAGCTTTTGCTATACGATCTTCTTTTAGTTTAATCGCTAATTCTTCGTTATTTAAAGCCAATATTTGCATAGCTAAATAAGCAGAATTAATTGCTCCTGCTTTACCTATTGCGACAGTTGCAACCGGCATTCCAGCTGGCATTTGCACAGTTGAAAGTAATGCATCAATTCCACTTAATGCTGAAGCACTCATAGGAACACCAATAATTGGTTTAACGGTTTTAGAAGATAAAACACCAGCTAAGTGAGCAGCCATGCCAGCAGCAGCGATAAAGCATTGAGCCCCTTTTTCTTCAGCACTTTTAATATATGTTGCTGTTCTCTCAGGTGAGCGATGAGCAGAAGAGATAATCATCTCATAATTAACACCAAATGCTTCAAATGTGTCTGAACACGACTTCATTACTTCATAATCACTTTTTGAACCCATTACTATTGATACAAATTTCATCTTTTCTTCCTATTTTTTCTTGAGATTATATCACAAAATATATTGTTTATTAGTTGTATAACCACCTTTTTATAACTCCATATTCATCTTCAGTAATTATTTCATCATTCACTAGTTTTAATAACTCATTAACTCTATTTTCTTCATACCTAGCATAATCTCTCTTTTTTTGTTCCTTTATTGAGAGATTCTCTTTTAATCTTTCTTTATTTTTTATTGCATATTCTTTTGCATGTTTTGAAGAAATCTTATTAGTAATTACTGCCATTATAAATACAACTGTTATAAGTGCTATACCTTCAATATATATACCTGACATATCTTCTTCTTCAAAACCAGCATAAAGTGATGTAAATAAAAATACAAAACCATATAAAAATATTTTCATTTATTTTTTCCTTTTAATTTTGTACTGTTAGGATATGTTCCCATATCTTCATTAGATGATATTCTTAAAAATGTATATGATGGAAATTTAGTTGGAAGTTTTATAGGATTTATATTTCCACTATGAACTTCCTCCCAAACTTTTTTATTTTCTGCTAAAAGCTGTTTTAATTTCATATACATTTTTCCATCTTTTTTATATGTTGAACCTATCTCATTATCAACTATCTCGATTTTACTACCCTGTGGAGCTACAATCTCAAGCTCATCATCTGGAAGAGTTTTATACTTACACAAAAAATATGTCCCACCTTCATTAACAACTCCACTCACTTGATGAGTTCCAAGTTGCATTGTAAAATCTAAACTTTGTGTATCATGTCTCTCAAACGGACGAGAAACTAAATAAGCATCTGTATAGCCACGATTTTGAAGAGATTGAAGTTCATACTGATACCTATCTATATCTACCTCATTTTTATAATAATCATCAATTGCCATTCTATAGGCTTTAGCAGTTACAGCTGCATAATAAGCAGTTTTTGTGCGGCCCTCTATTTTTACGGAGTCAACTACATTTGCATCTAAAATCTCTTTTATATGTGAAGCAAGATTTAAATCTTTTGCATTCATTATATATGTACCAACATCTTCTTCCTCTTCAAGTCTAAAAAGTGTTCCTGTTTCAGAATTTGCAGCATATATCTCATAAGGAAATCTACAATCATTAGCACAAGATCCACGATTTGGAACACGACCACTCTGCAAAGTTGATATAAGACATCTTCCACTATATGCAAAACACATAGAACCATGAACAAAAACTTCTAACTCTAAATTAGGAAGCTCTTTTTTTATCTCAACCAAATCTTTTAGTGATATCTCTCTAGCTGTTATAATTCTAGTAGCGCCCATATCAACATAAACTTGTGCATCAAGTACATTCATAACATTTGCTTGTGTTGAAAGATGAAGAGGTATATCAGGTACCAATTCATGGCAAAGTTTTAATACACCTGGAGTTGCTACTATAAAAGCATCAGGCTTTAACTCTGCCATTTTTAAAATATGTTTTTTGAGTAAATTTAGTTGAGAATTAAATGGAAATCCATTTATTGTTACATAAACTTTTTTACCACGAGCATGAGCGTATTCTATACCCTCTTCAAACTCCTCCATACTAAACTCTTTACCAGAGCGAATACGAAGAGAGAAATGACTTACTCCACCATAAACAGCATCAGCACCAAAGTCAAACGCGATTTTTAGTTTTTCTAGTGTTCCCGCAGGAGAGAGCAACTCTACTTTTTGCATTAACTTCCAAATTGCTCTAATAGTGCTTCAATATCATCAGTTGATGCTAAATCGTTATGTGTATCACCAGCAATATGCTGAGCAGAAGAGACTCTTTTTTCATCATCTATTTTACCTTCAAATAAAGTATTCATATATTTAGAAAGTGCTCGCATTACATTTATTACACGCTCTATTTTTTGACGATGAATATCTTGGTACTGCATAATATCCATCACATTCATTATAGAATCACCACTATTTTGTAGCATCCCTAAAGCATCATTTGCATCATTGAGTGCATTAGTATTTTTTTCTAATTGAGCTTGAAATGCTTCAACATCTGGAAATTTTTCATTAAGAGTTGTAAACAACTCGATATTAGAGTTTAAAACTTCTAAAATACTATTTATATTATTCTCTTTTTCCATCATATCAGTACTGATACCTTCAATAATATCAAAGATTTCTGTAGCTTTTTCTTCACTCTCTTTTGTAACATCATCGAGTTGATGAACCATTCTGTTTTCATCAGTAGCTGGGAGTGGCCAATGATGAGATGTCTCATCATTATAGCCATCAGGAATACCACTATTGGTTTCTATATCACTATCATTTTTACTCACTTCTGTAGTGTCCTCTAAGTTCTCTTTTGAAGATTCCATATCTCCAATATCGCCATTCATCAGGGCATCAAGTTCTTCTTGGGTCATAAATACTTCTCCAATATGCAAAATTAGCTAAATTTAATTTTAATCACTATAATATCATAAAATCTATAAGATAGAGAAAAAATGATAGTTGATTTACATAACCACACAAAATTTTGCAACCATGCGGATGGTGAAATAGATGAATATATACAAAAAGCCATAGAATGTAATATTAAATATTTTGGTTTTTCTGAACATGCTCCAATGAATTTTGATAAAAAATATCGTCTTAAATTTGATCAGATGAAAAAGTATGAAAAAGATATATTAGATGCAAAAGAACGATATAAAGGCAAAATAGAGATTCTGCTAGGTTACGAAGTTGATTACCTTAAAGACTATGTGGATGAAAGAGTTCTTACTGCTAATGTTGATTATTTAATTGGTTCTGTACACTTTATAAATAAATGGGGATTTGACAACCCTGAATTTATAGGTAATTATGAAAATCAAAATATAGATGAAATATGGCAAAAATACTTTAATACGATAGAAGAAATGGCAAATACTAAATTATTTGATATTGTTGGACATTTAGATCTTATAAAAATTTTTAAATTTATGCCTAAACAAAACATTACTAATATTGCTAAAAAAGCTCTTGAAGCAATAAAAGAAGCTGATATGTCAATAGAAATAAATGTAGCAGGACTCAGAAAACCAATAAATGAGTTATACCCATCTATAAACCTCTTAAAAGAGGTTAAAAAACTTGATATTTCAATTACCTTCGCTTCTGACGCTCATAAACCTGAGCAAGTGGGGCTTTTTAATAATGAAGCTATAAATATTGCAAAAAGTGTTGGTTACACTCAATGTGTGCTTTATCGTAAAAGAAAGAAAAGATTTGTAAATATTATATAAAATACGTATAAAGCAATTATAAAGATTTGGGCTTGTATAATGCACACATTAATAATTTTACAAGGAAATAATAATGGGAAAATATATAGAATTAACAAGCTCGGACTTTGAAGCAACTTTAAGTGAAGGTGTATCTTTAGTAGATTTTTGGGCACCATGGTGTGGTCCTTGTCGTATGATAGCTCCAGTAATTGAAGAGTTAGCTGATGAATATGATGGAAAAGCTAAAATTTGTAAAGTGAACACTGATGAAGAACAAGAAATTGCTGTTAAATTTGGTATCCGTTCAATACCTACTATCATGTTTTTTAAAGATGGTGAGATGGTAGATCAAGTTGTTGGAGCACAATCCAAAGCTGCTTTAGCAGAAAAAATAGACGCTCATTTGGCGTAATCTTAAAAAGAGTAATGTAATGTCTAGAGGAGGCAAAAGCCTCTTTTCTTTATCTACACTACTTGCATCTTTTTTTGGTGCAGCTATGATAGCTGCTGCTTTTGCTTACTTTAACTATAAATTTGCAGAATATAAGTTTATTAATTTTAAAGAGTGGATTTTTTATGAAAAAAAAGATATATTTACACCTATTGCAGACAAATATATAGTAGTATTTTATAGTTCAAAAGAAAAAAACACTGCTTCCCTTTTAGCAAATACTGATTTGAATCTTCCTATTATTGCTATTGACTACTACAATGAAATTTATGAAAACTCTAAAAATACAACATTTTTAAGAGCTCCAACTAAAACTTCACTTAGCTTTATACAAAGATTTAACATTTATGAATCTCCATCTATTTTTTTTATAAAAAAATCAAAAGGCTCTATTTATAAACAAGATAGTATGATACGCAAATTAGATAATCTTAAAGAATTATCAAAACAAATAGATACTTTATAAAACACAAAACAAGGAATAAATAGATGATACTAGATTGTGCAATTATTGGTGGCGGTCCAGCTGGTTTAACTGCTGGCTTATATACTACACGCGGTGGTTTAGAAAATGTTACTATGTTTGAAAAAGGTATGCCTGGTGGACAAATTACCAATTCTTCAGAAATAGAAAATTATCCAGGTGTTACTGGTGAAATATCAGGAATGGATTTAATGATGCCTTGGCCAGAACAGTGTCAAAAATTTGGACTTAAACATGATATGGTTGAAGTAACTCGTATTACTAAAGAAGGTAATCTCTTTACAATTCATAAAAATGATGATACAACTACACAAGCGTATTCTGTTATCATAGGTACTGGTTCACGTCCACGACGTGTTGGATTTGCTGGAGAAGATGAGCTGTTTGGAAGAGGTGTTAGCACATGTGCTACATGTGATGGTTTTTTCTATAAAGGAAAAGAAGTTGCTGTAATTGGTGGTGGTGATACTGCTTTAGAAGAGGCTCTACACTTAGCTAAAATTTGCTCAAAAGTTTATTTAATTCATAGACGTGATGCTTTTCGCTCAGCTCCAAATACAATCAAGAGAATAAAAAACACCAAAAATATAGAATTAGTTTTAAACTCTGTACCTGATGAAGTTTATGGTGACGCTATGGGTGTTACAGGACTTCGCATAAAAAATAACAATGGTGAATTTCGTGATATTAAGGTTCCAGGCGTATTTACCTTTGTAGGAAACGATGTTAATAATCAAACTCTTATTCAAGAAGATGGTAGTTTTTTATGCGATGTAAATAAATCTGGTGAAGTTATAGTAGATATTAGCATGAACACATCTGTACCAGGACTCTTTGCTACTGGTGATATGCGAATTGCCGCTCCTAAACAAGTTGTTAGTGCAGCTGGTGATGGAGCAGTAGCAGGTCTTCAAGTTATCTCTTATGTAGATGAATTATTAAACTAATATCTCTTTCTTCTCACTTTTTTAGAGTCATTACAGTTTGTAAAACTAAACTCTAACGAAGCAGAAAAAAAGTAAATTCTTGATATTATTCATAAAAATATTTTAAGGCTATAAAATGGTAAAAGTTGGCGTACTTGGTGCAAATGGTAGAGTCGGTAAATTGGTTATAGATGATTTAAAAAATACTAATGATATTAGCCTTAGCTGCGTATATGTTAGAAAAGCTCTAAATTTTTCTATTGATCCATCTGTCTTAGTTACAACTAATATAAAGTCTTTATTACTTGCTTGTGATATAGTTATTGACTTTTCTCTTCCTGATGCTTGTGAATCTCTTCTTGAAGCTTCTTTAAAGATACCAAAACCTTTAGTTATTGGAACAACTGGATTAAATACTCACCAGTTAAACCTTCTAAAACAAGCTAGTGAGCGTATGCCAATTTTATATGCTACAAATATGTCTTTGGGCGTAGCACTTTTAAATAAACTCGTATATCAAGCTTCATCTGCTCTTGCTGATTTTGATATAGAGATTGTAGAGATGCATCATAAACATAAAAAAGATGCTCCAAGTGGGACAGCACTTACTCTTGGAAAATCTGCAGCAGCTGGTCGCAACTTAGACTTAGATAAAGTTCGTATAAGTGGAAGAGATGGAAATATCGGAGAGCGTTCTAGTGATGAGATAGCTGTAATGGCAATTCGTGGTGGAGATATCGTTGGTCGTCATACTGTAGGTTTTTATAATGATGGTGAGTTTATAGAACTTAACCATACAGCAACTTCAAGAAATACATTTAGTAAAGGTGCTATCAGAGCTGCATCATGGTTAGCAAATAAAAAAAATGGACTCTATTCTATTAGTGACTGTTTAGAGTTATAAATCAACTATATTTTACTTTGATTTGAGTATAATCGCGTTATTAATTTATAGGAGAAAAATGTGCTAGAAGATATTAATGAAAAATGTGCTGTTGTGGGAATTCATGGTAATAACGAGGCTTCCAAACTAGCTTATTTCTCACTTCATGCGCTTCAGCATCGTGGACAAGAAGCAGCTGGAATAAGTTCTTCTAATGGAAAAAAACTTCAAACCATAAAAAAACGTGGTTTAGTTATGCGTGTTTTTGATGAAAAAAAACTTGAAACATTAAGAGGTTTTAGTGCAATTGGACATACTCGTTATTCTACTGCTGGCGATGATTCAATTCTTGATGCTCAACCAGTTTTTGCTAGATATGATTTAGGTGAAATGGCAATTGTTCACAATGGAAACCTTACAAATGCTGAAGAGGTTCGCAATAAACTTATTGCAAATGGTGCTATATTTCAAACATTTATGGATACTGAAAATCTTATTCATCTTATTGCTAAAAGTGAACAAAAAAAACTTGTTGATAGAATTATTGACGCGGTTCAAAGGATAGAGGGTGCTTTTTCATTAGTTTTTTTAAGTAGAACAAAAATGTTTGCTATGCGTGATCGTTTTGGTTTTCGTCCATTAAGTCTTGGAAAATTATCTAATGGTGGCTATATAGTTGCAAGTGAGACTTGTGCTTTTGATTTAGTTGGTGCAGAATTTATTAGAGATGTTGAGCCAGGTGAGCTTTTAATATTTGAAAAAGACAAAAAACCTCAAAGTATTAAGGTTTTTGAGCCAACTCCTAAACATTGTATTTTTGAATATGTATACTTTGCAAGGCCTGACTCGAAAATTTTTGGACAATCAGTTTATCAAACTCGAAAAAATATGGGGAAAGAATTAGCTCATGTAAAACCTGTTGAAGCTGATGTTGTTATACCTGTCCCTGATGGTGGTGTTCCATCTGCTATTGGTTATTCTCAAGAGAGCGGTATCCCTTATGAGATGGGTATTATGAGAAATCATTATATCGGTCGTACTTTTATTGAACCTACTCAAGAGATGAGAGATCTTAAAGTGAAAATGAAATTGTCTCCTATGATAGATATTATTAGAGGTAAAAGAGTTATTGTTATAGATGATTCTATTGTGCGTGGGACAACTTCAAAAAGAATTGTAAAGATGCTAAAAGAAGCTGGTGCAAAAGAGGTTCACATGAGAGTCTCTTCCCCTCCAACAACAGATCCATGTTATTATGGTGTTGATACACCTGATAAAAGTAAACTAATAGCAGCTAATATGACACAAGACGCGATATGTAAATATATAGAAGCTGACTCTTTAGCTTACCTTGATAAATCAGCTCTTTTAAGAAGTGTTAATTCTAAAGAAGATAACTACTGTACAGCATGTTTTACTGGCGAATATATAGTTTAAAAATATATGAAGCAAATCTATACTTATGGTAACTATTTAAAAAAAAAGTTCAATTCTAAAGTTTATAAAGTTGGAATAAATATCTCTGGTTTTACATGTCCAAATATAGATGGAACTATAGCAAAAGGTGGTTGTACTTTTTGTGAAAATGACTCTTTTAGTGCAAGCACAGGTAAAACTCAGAATTTAAAAGGTTTTTACCTAAATTTAGACTCTAAAGAAAATCCTAATTTAGATAAACAATTACAACAACTTGAAGTACAATTTAATACAATTAGCAAAAAACAAGCAGATGAGTATAATGCTCAAAAATTTATAGTTTACTTTCAGTCTTTTACAAATACTTATGCTCCTTTTTCAACTCTAAAAGCTCTATATGATAAGGCTCTCTCTTTTGATAATGTAATTGGACTTAGTATTGGTACTCGCTCTGATTGTATTACAGAAGAAACATTTGATTATCTTTGTGAATTAAATAAAGACAAGGAGATTTGGATAGAGTTTGGAATTCAATCTGTTTATGATAAAACACTTGAAAAAATCAATCGTGGACATAGTAGTGATAATGTAAAAGAATGGATTTTAAAATCAAAAAAAAGAGGGTTACATATATGTGGTCATCTTATATTTGGTCTTCCTGATGAGAGTAAAGAGATGATGCTAGAGACTTCTAAACAGGCTTATGAGTGGGGCATAGATTCTGTAAAATATCACCCTCTTTATGTTGTTAAAAAAACAGCTTTAGCAAATGATTTTATAAAAGGAAATTTCACTCCAATAAGTGAGGAAGATTATCTTGATGTTTTAATAGAATCAATTAAAATAAAACCATCCAATGTGTCAGTACAAAGAGTTACTGCTGGAATTAATGATGATTCACTTCTCTCTCCACTTTGGTGCAAAGATAAAAATATACAGATAAAAAAAATCAATAATGCTCTTAAGCCTTTTGGGCTTAAATATTAATGTACAATAAGTTTTGAAAACTGTGCAGTACTTCTAAAATATGGTGGATAATCAAAACGCACTCTGAATTCTTTCGTATTACCAGGCTTTAAATTTTTAGCAACTAAAAATTGCTTTGTTATTTGTTGAGGCTTATTATTACGTCCTGAACCACTTGAAAAAAAATCAGAAAAACCACTGGGTTTATAAAATGATCCAGCCTTTACATTTCCCGTAGCATGTCCTCTATTAACAAGTTTAATTTCAAAAATAACTTTTCCAATAGTATATTTGCCTTCATTTTTTACTACTCCACTATATATTATTTTTTCTAGACTAAGAAGTCTTTTATTTTTCAACTTATATATCTTAGCAATTTTTGTATATTTATCGACAACTACAATGCTAAATCCTGCTATTAAAACAGTAATTAAAAAAACAGAAAAAATCATTGGTAAAATTAATTTAGGTTTTTGTTTAAAAGAAAGAAATACTCCTGCAATAAAAAATAAAAAAATGATACCTAAGACACTAAAATGCCAAACGTTAAATAATGTACTCATCTACAATTAGCTCCTAATAAAATATTATAGTCTTTTGCATATAAAAAAGGTTCTATAAGTATTTTAAATTTTCTTTCTTGACCTTTTTGTATGCCACTCTCTAAAATCGACATTTTAATAAATGGTTTTAATCCATATATATAGCTTTTAATTGTATTACTACTAACTTTATAAACATTTGCGCTAATAATACAACTTTTAAAATCAAATTTTGAACTATTTTTTATAACTCCGTATACTACAACTGCATTTGAATAAGTTAAATGCTTTTGATTTGTTAGTTTAATATTATTTTTATGTATAAATTGATTTATTTTTGTGTGTCCTAAGGTTGAACCAATAATTAAAATAGTAAAAGAAAGAATTATAAGAAAAATAGAAAGTGATACTTTATGTCTTAGGATAATTCCTAATATAGTAAGTAATAAAAAAAGAGAAAAGATAGCACCAAAAAAGATATAGTTATAAAAGATTAACCCATCTAAGAATGCAATAAAATTTTCTGTCATTACTTAATCGTCTCTTGAATCTTTCTCAGCAACTCCACTCATGTTAAATCTTCGAGCTAACTCTTGTTTTATTCTATCAGGGGAGATATTTTTGTGTGCGAGTGCTACTAGCATGTGGTAAGTTAAGTCAGCTGCCTCATAAATCATCTCTGATTCATCATCATCTTTATATGCAAATGTAAATTCACCAGCTTCTTCTACTACTTTTTTTAATATTGTATTATCACCTTTAGCAAATAGTTTTGCTGTCCATGAACTCTTAGGATCTGCATTTTTACGCTCACAAATTGTATGATAAAGAGTATCTATAACTCCATACATAACATCCGTATCTACCTCAACTTCTAAGTTGATTTTACCAGATTCAAGTTCTGTAAAAAAACAAGATTTTCGACCAGTATGACAAGCTACACCCTCTTGAGTTACTTTTATCAAAAGAGTATCATTATCACAATCAAGACTAAAAGAGTGAATCTTTTGAATATGTCCACTACTTTCACCTTTTTTCCAAATACGCTGTTTTGTTCGTGAAAAGTAGTGTGCTGTTTTTGTACAAAGTGAAAGTTCTAATGCTTGCTTATCCATATAAGCCATCATTAGAACTTCATTGCTTATATTGTCTTGAACAATAACTGGCAAAAGGTCAACCTTTTGCCAATCTACTCTGTTTAATGCATCTTGCATATTTTTACTTACTACTTAATAGAAGTTTTTGTTTGATGATTATTTTTCATATCAACCCAAATATTTGGAGTTGAACCACCAGGTGTTAGGAATATTTTAGCATCTTTATTTACTTGTAGTGCTTTATTAAATTCAGTTTGAACTTTCATTTGCTCTAACTTAAGAAGTTTTGTAGTCAAAGAAGCTGCAATAATTTTATTTGCTTGAGCATTTGCTTTTGCTTCTATTGTTACCGCATCAGCTATACCTTGTGCTTCAATTCTTTTCTTTTGAGCAATACCTTCAGCTTCTGCAGCACGCTTTAATGCATCTTGTTTAGCTTTTTGAACCTCTTGTTCAGCTCTTTGAACCTCTTGTTTTGCAACTTGAACTCTTTCTATTTGCTCTCTAACTTTTGATGGTAAACCAATCTCACGAAGTTGAACTGACTGTAAATCTGCTGGAGAATTTTTAAGTCCAGTTACACTCTTTCTAACACCCTCATCAATCTCTGTAGCAATCTTGTTACGAAGTTGAGGAAGTGATTCTGCGTCATATTTACCAACAACATTACGAACAACATCACGAACAACAGGATTGATAATTTTATCTTCCCAAGAAAATCCCCAGTTAGAGATTGTTTGTGCCGCAAACTGAGAATTTAGTCTATACTGAACAGTAAGCTCAATCGATACAGGAAGTCCACGCTTATCGAGAACTGTGATAGCTGGTTTTGCTTTAATACCAGACTGTGAACCACTTGTTGCTTCTATCCGAGAAGCATAGTTAATAATACGAACTTTTGTATCAACTACATAAACTTTTTGAATAACGGGGATTATAAAATGAAGACCTGGAAGTAATGCTTGGTCTTGATACTTACCGTTAGTGCTTAAAATACCGCGTTCACCCTCTTGAATAATTGTAAAAGGTTTCGCAAGAGCAAGTAAAATAATAAGAGCAATTATAAAATAAATTATACCTTTTTTACCACTCATATTAAAGTCTATTTTAGGAAGCTGAGGACCTTTGCCTCCGCCGCCGCCAGAACCTCCACTTGATCCTCCACTATTACCACTACCTTGTGATTTCTTTTTGTTAAAATAATCGTTCATATCTGATGCCATGTAAATATTATCCTCTTTCATTTAAATTTTCCTTAAGTATTAATCTATATAAGTTAAGTAATGCTCATATTTGGCATTTCTACCAAATACGATATCAAAATAAGTTGACTGGATTTTTTCAGTCATCTCACCACGGCTTCCACAACCAATATCTCTTGCATCAACCATTGCAACAGGTGTTATCTCTGCGGCTGTTCCTGTTAAAAATGCTTCATCTGCTACATATACTTCCTCTCTAGTAATTCTTCTTCGTGTAACTTTTATACCAAAATCTTCTGCCATCTCAATAACCATTTTTTGAGTAATAGATGCTAAAGAATTATCGTTTGGGGGAGTGATAAGCTCTCCATTTTTAACCATAAAAAAACATGCCCCACTAGCTTCTGCTACATAACCTTGGTCATCTAAAAGAAGTGCTTCATCATAACCGCAGTCAATTGCTTCATATTTTGCCATTTGTGAGTTCAAATAGTTTGCAGTAGCTTTTGCCTTGCCCATATTTGAAGTATTAGCTGGTCTTGTCATTGAAGCAATTTTAAGTTTAATCCCTTTACGCAGACCCTCTTCACCAAGATAAGCGCCCCATTCCCAAGCGCTCATTACGGTTTCAACTGGAGCATCTTTATGATAAACTCCCATTACTCCGTAACCTAAAAAGGCAAAAGGACGAATGTATACATTATCGCCACTAAATTCATTTTTTCTAATTAGCTCTATTTGAGCTTGATTCATCTCCTCAACACTATAAGGGATATCAATCAAAGTCATTTTTGCCGATTCTTTTAGTCTTGCTGTATGCTCATTTAAACGAAAAATAGCATAACCTTTTTGAGTTTTATAAGCTTTTGTTCCCTCTATTACACCATTTCCATAGTGAAGTGTATGTGAGAGAACATGAATTTTAGCATTATCCCATGCAATAAACTCTCCATTCATCCAAATATACTTGGCTGCATCCATTTAGTCTCCATAAATTTATATATTAAAAATTATTGATATTTTATCTAAAATGATGTTTATAATATATTAGTTTTGGTATTTAAAATATAAGGGTATTGTAATTACAGGTGCAAAGCCTAAAAAGTAGGCTTTGCAAAGAGAGTATAAATTTTTTAGTTTTTAGTTTTTACCACTTAACTTCAGCAGTCAACATTCCAGAAGTCCAATTTTCAGCGGAAGAACCATCATATTTTCTACCATCTTCAGCTTCATATGCTTGTCCTGACAATAACCATTTAATACTTTTATTTTGTTGCCATGCTACACCATAAATTGTATTATTTGTAGTTTGTTCAACTCCTGTTGATTCTTTTTCAGAAGTCCATTTATCGTAACGAGCAAGTACAGAAAACTGCTTCTTTTCTCCAAAACGATATACTGAATTTATAGAATAGCCATCACCATTATATTTACTCGTTCCTTCATAATCATTATCAGCAGTAATATATTGTCCTGCTATTAAAAATGACGGTGTATTATATACTGCATGAAAACCATAAAAAGTGAAATCTCTTTCATTTGAATTAGCATCTAAATTACCAGAGTTTTTCATATTATATTGACCAAAAAATGATGTATCTAAATATTCATCTTTTGTAGCTTTTCTTTTTTTATCTCCGTTTCCTAGAAATGCTAAAGTTGTTCTCCATTCAGCAGAAATTCCAGCACCAACTGTTCCACTAGCTTTATATCCTTCACCATTAAAAAGACCTATTTCTGATGTAAAATAAGGAGTGTTTGTTCTAAAATTAAATCCTAAATCAGCTGAAGCTGTAAGCTTAGAAGCCTCACTTGCTTCTGCAAAAACTTTTGAAATAGAACGCATTCTCCAAGCATTGTTTGACTCATAATCTATCCAAGGTTTATGCACCATACCAATTTCAACACCTGTAGAAGGAAGTATGTCATTTAAATAAAGATAAGCATATTTAACAAATATATCTGCTTTACCAGAACCATCAATATAAGTACTATCTAAAGTAACACGAACATAATCTTTAGGATTTTCAAATAGATATGCTTTAACCTGAACATAATTTCTACGCATTTCAAAACTACCTTTATTATCAGCAGAACCGTTTGTATGTTTTTGCGTAAAACCTAAGTAATGCTTACCACTAAATTTTAATTTTGAAGATTTTGCGAATACAGAAGTTGATTTTTTAACTTCAGCTAGAACTTCCTTTTTTATATCCTCTTTATCCTGTTTCGATAAAGTTTTTGATACTTCATTATTGCCCATATCAAGAGCTTTGCGACCTTCTGCTGGATTAATAAATACTTGACCTTTATCATCTACATAAAATTGTGTAGCACTTAAGCTTGATGTACAGACTACTAAAGCAGCTACTGTTGACAAAATAATTTTTTTCATTTAGTTCTTTCCTTTTGTTTTATTGATGTATTATAAAAAAATTTGGTTACATAATGATTACAATAAATCTATGATTTTTATTTGAATTTACTTAAATAGGAGAAGTTAAGATCCAAGTGGTTATTTAAAAGGCCCTTAAAATGAGAATAAAAAGAGCCTTGGAGCTATAAAAATTTTTAATTACTTTATATTAGTTGCCCAATACTCTCTAATCATATCTTTAGTTGCTTCTGGCAATGGAATATAACCTAACTTTTTGGCAGATTTATTTCCATTTATGAAAGCATAGTCATAAAACTTTATAACCTTTTTATTCATCTTGGCTTTTTCGATAGGAAGTAAAATAAATGTAGCTGCAACAATAGGATATGATATATCACCTGGTTGTAAAGCTAACATTGCATAAAAATTATCTTCTTTTGTCCAACTTGCATATTTTGCGGCAGCTTTAAAGTTTTCTTCAATAGCTTTTACCCATTTTCCGTTTGCAGTTTGTAATACTGCTGCAGAGAGATGATTTTTCTCTTTATACGCATGTTCAATATAACCTATAGAATAAGGAGTTTGTTTAACTAAATTTGCAACACCCTCATTCCCTTTTCCACCTATGCCTACAGCCCAATCGATAGCTTTACCGGTACCAAAATTTTCTTTCCAATTTTTTGAACTTCCGCTTAAAAAGTATGTGAAGTTATATGTAGTGCCAGATCCATCAGAACGGCGAACAACAATAATTTTCTGATTTGGAAGTTTTATTTTTTTATTATTTACAGCTATTTTTGCATCGTTCCATTTAGTAATTTTTCCAGCAAAAATATCTGCAACAACATCATTAGATAGTTTTAATGTTTCATCAGCTATCCCTTTTACATTAAAAGCAACTACTATAGAACCTATTGCCGCTGGAAATTGAAAAAGTTTTGCTTTTTTAAGTTTTTTAGATTTTAAAGGTTTATCAGATGCACCAAAATCTACGATTCTTTTAGTAATCTGTTTAATACCACCGCCTGAACCAATTGATTGGTAATTAACACGGTTTTTTGTATCTTTTTTATATGAATATGCCCAGTCATAATATAGAGGAGCTGGGAAAGATGCACCTGCACCATTAATTTTATCTGCTGCGAATGAAGAACTTACTGTTACCGCTGTTACTAAAACAGTTAAAGCTAATTTTTTTAACATTTTTTTTCCTTTTTGAATGTTTAGTGAAATTATAAAAATTTAATATTACAGGATGATTACGAAAATAATATTTTTCAACTATTTTTGTAATCATCTTGTAACCAAAATTTTTTATAATTTCACAACTTATAAATAAAAATTAATTAGAAAGGTAAGTTTGAACGCTATATTAGATAAACTCTTTTTAAATACTACAAAATTTATTGCTATAGCTGTTTTATTAATTGTTGCATGGATTTTTTCAACCTTAATAGAGCACTCAATGGTATCATTAGAAGCTTTTGGGTTTAGTTTTGTAACAGAATCAAAATGGGCACCAAATTTAGAAAAATTTGGTGCTCTACCAGCTATATATGGCTCTGTTGTCTCAACTTTTTTAGCTATGTTATTAGCTATTCCGATAGCTATTGGTATTGCTATATTTTTAAGTGAATTAGCTCCTCCCAAACTTAAATCTCTGGTTGGTGTATCTATTGAATTACTTGCTGCTATTCCATCTGTTATATATGGGATGTGGGGTTTATTTTATTTTGTACCTATAATTCGTGATATCTTTGGTGGTATTGGTATAAGTATGCTAACAGCTGGTATTGTTTTATCTATTATGATTTTACCATTTATGGCAGCAGTTACTCGTGATGCAATGAATACAACTCCAGATATCTTAAAAGAATCAGCCTATGCTCTTGGTGGAACAAGGTGGGATATTATTAAAGACATAGTTATTCCCTATGCAAAAGCTGGAATTATTGGTTCATTTATTTTAGCTCTTGGTCGTGCTATTGGTGAGACAATGGCTGTAACTTTTGTAATGGGTAATGTTCATAAAATATCTCTGGATTTGACAGCACCTGCTACATCAATTCCTGTAACTCTTGCAAATGAGTTTACAGAAGCTGATACTGATCTTTATTATTCATCATTATTTGAACTATCGCTTATACTGCTTATAATTAGTTTTACAATTATTTCAGTTGCTAAGTTTTATTTCTTACGCAGAAAGAGGAGTTTTTAATGACTCATACTCAAAAAAGGGTTCTTCTAAATAATATTATAATGACTCTATCAACTATATCAGCAATAATTGGTATAGGATTTTTATTTTGGATATTAGGCATATTAGTTATAAATGGTGTTGATGCTTTAAGTTGGAATATTTTTACACAAGAGGGGGCACCTCCTGGTTATGAAGATGGTGGATTAAAGCATGCATTAATTGGACAACTTATGATTGTTGGTGTAGCTACATTTTTTGGTGTACCATTTGGAATATTAGCGGGAACTTACCTTAGTGAATATGGTCAAAAATCTAAATTAGCAGAAACTATTCGTGATGTTTCAGATATTATGATGTCTGCTCCAAGTATTGTTATTGGTGCTTTTGTTTATGCAATTGTTGTTGTTCCAATGGGACACTTCAGTGGGTGGGCTGGTTCAATTGCTCTTACTATCATTATGCTACCTATTATTTTAAGAACTACAGATGATATGCTCCAACTAGTTCCATCAACACTACGTGAAGCTGCTTTTGCACTTGGTGCTCCTAAATATAAAGTAATTACTCAAGTTGTTTATCGTGGAGCTAAAGCTGGAATATTTACAGGTATTTTACTGGGAATTGCTCGTGTAGCAGGTGAAACCGCACCACTTTTATTTACATCATTTAATGATAATTTTTTAAATACTGATATGATGGAGCCTATGGCTTCGCTTACCGTTACAATGTATAACTATGCAACAAGTCCGTATGAAGATTGGCAACGCCTAGGTTGGGCAGCAGCTTTTATACTTTCTATGTTTATTTTAACTTTAAATATACTTGGAAGAATTTTTATTATGAAAAAAAGAGAGAAATAATGGCAACTATCGTCAATATCAAAGAGGAAAAAGCATTAGTAGTTAAAGACTTTGAATTTACTTATGCATCAGCTGATACACCAAGTATAAAAAAACTAGATATGCCTGTAGCAAAAAATAGTATTACTGCACTTATTGGACCATCTGGCTGTGGAAAAACAACACTTTTAAGAAGTTTTAACCGTATGCATGATTTATATCCAGGAAATAGATATGATGGAAAGATTCTTTTTAAAGAAAAAAATATCTTAGGTCCTAAAATTGATCTAATAAATCTTAGAATTCAGATAGGTATGATTTTTCAAAAACCTACAGCATTTCCAATGAGTATATTTGATAATGTCGCCTATGGAATGAAGCTTCAGGGTATAAAAAATAAAACTGAACTATATGATAGAGTTGAAAAAGCTCTTCGTGATGCGGCCATTTGGAAAGAGGTAAAAGATAGACTTAAACATGATGCAAATGGACTCTCAGGTGGACAGCAACAACGATTATGCATAGCTCGTGCTATTGCAGTAGAACCTGAAGTTCTGCTCTTTGATGAGCCAACATCTGCACTTGATCCAATCTCTACAGCAGGAATAGAAGAACTAATAATTGAGCTTCGAGAAAGAGTTTCAATAGTTATAGTAACACATAATATGCAACAAGCCGCACGTGTAAGTGACTATACAGGTTTTATGTATTTAGGTGAGCTTATAGAGTTAGGTCGCACTGAAGAGCTTTTTGTAACACCAAAAGAGAAATTAACTGAAGAATATATAACTGGTAAATTTGGTTGATATAACCTAAGATTAAAGGAACTACTATGCCAACGAAATATGACAAAAAAATCAATGATATAAGAGAACAAATATTTACTTTACTAGAAATAATATCTGTAGCAAATAGATTGTCACTTGAAGCTTTCATAAATAGTGATGAGATTAAATTTAAAGAGGTAAAAACTTCTCTTAGTAAAATTGGTATGAAAGGTGATATTATTGATAATGAAATTATTAAAATATTTGCCCTTTTTGGTCCTGAAGCAAAAGAACTTCGTTTTTTAGTTTCATATCTTAAAATGACAAATGAGATTATTCGCATTGGTGAAGGAATAAGAAAATATTCTCGCCGTATGAATATACATTCACAAAGTGATTGTAATCTTGAACCATTAAAGCCAAGTATTATACTTCTTCATAAAAGTACTATTAATGCGCTTAAATATATACAAGAATGTTTTGAGCAAAATGATAAATGTAATTTTGAAGATAATTATCAAAAGGTTCTTGTTGAAGAGAGTATGAATGATGATCTATTTTCAGTGCTTGAAAAAGAGATATTTAATCAAATAATTGGAGAAAAAGAACTCTCAATAGAATATGTAAAAGTACTTAGTAGTCTTAGAAAACTTGAACGCTCTTGTGATCGAACCGTGACTATAGCAAACCTTATGCTTTATGCTAAACAGGGTGGAGAAATCAACCACTTTAACTAAAAAACAATCAACAAAGGCATAACTTTGCGAAACAGTAAAAAAATATGATTAAAATTTAATCAACTATTTCAATTTCATTAAATTAATTTAAGATATACTATATGCTATTAAAATTCAGGAGAAAATGAATGGGAAAATTTGTTAATAATGTAGAAGAATTCTTTACTTTTTGTGAAGATAATGATGTTCAGTTTGTAGATTTAAGATTTACTGATATTAAAGGTGCATGGCACCACTTAACTTACAGAATGAGTGCTGTAAATACTGAAAATCTAGAAGCAGGTTTTCCATTTGATGGTTCTTCAGTAGAAGCATGGCAACCTATTAACAAGTCTGATATGCTTTTAAAAGCTGATTCTACGACTGCTTTTTTAGATCCATTTACTGCTGATCCAACTGTTATTATTTTCTGTGATGTTTATGACATATATAAGAAACAAGCTTATGAAAGATGTCCTCGTTCAATAGCTAAAGCTGCACTTAAACATGCTGAATCAATCGGTATTGCTGATGCTGCATACTTTGGACCAGAGAATGAATTTTTCATCTTTGATAATGTTCAATTTATTGATAATATTAATGAGGCTGGTTATAGAATAGATACTGAAGAAGGTGAATGGAACTCAAATACAACTTACGAAGATATGTACAATACAGGTCACCGCCCAGGAACCAAAGGGGGCTATTTCCCTGTTCAACCAACTGACTCAATGGTAGATATGAGAGCTGAGATGATGCAAATTTTAGAACAAGTTGGTCTTGAAGTTATTCTTGGTCATCACGAAGTTGCACAAGGTCAAGGTGAAATTGGTATTGTTTTTTCTGACATAATTACTGCATCTGATAATGTTCAAAAATATAAATATGTTGTTAAAATGGTTGCACACTTAAATGGTAAAACTGCTACATTTATGCCTAAACCACTTTACGGTGATAATGGTAATGGTATGCATGTACACCAATCACTATGGAAAAATGGTAAAAATCTTTTCTATAATGAAGGTCAGTATGGTAACCTTTCTGAAATGGCTATTAACTATACTGGTGGTATTTTCAAACACTCACATGCTGTTGCCGCTTTTACTAACCCTTCAACTAACTCTTATAAAAGACTTATTCCAGGATTTGAAGCTCCAAATATTTTGACTTACTCTTCTCAAAACCGCTCAGCCGCTTGTCGTATCCCATATGGTGCAGGTGAAAAAGCTACTCGTATTGAGATGAGATTCCCAGATTCTACTGCTTGTCCTTATCTTGCATTTGCAGTAATGATGATGGCTGGTCTTGATGGTATCAAAAATAAAACTATTCCTGTTGGTCCAATGGATGAAGATCTGTTTGAGCTTTCTTTAGATGAAATTCGTGAGAAAAATATTCCTCAAATGCCACATACATTGCGTTCATCATTAGAAGGACTTATTGCAGATAATGATTTCTTAAAACCTGTATTTACCCAAGAATTTATAAATGCTTACCAATCATATAGATTTGAGCGTGATGTTTGGCCTGATGAAGGTCGTCCAACTGCTTATGAGTTTAAAACAACTTATCAGTGTTAATAAAAGCGGGTTTTATCCCGCTACTCTCTCTTTAAGTAAGTCATCCCTCTAAATAGTTAACTTTTCTATATATTTTTTGTTATAATCATATTGCTATGATTAAAAATCCTTTTTATGAGCCAATATTAGAAATAAAACGCCGAAAAAATCCAATGGGTGAATATGCTCATCTAAACACAAAAGAACTTCTTGATGCCGTTCGTCAAAGTATACTACCCCAAGAAAATCAAACAACTTTTTGTAAAGTTTAATTCTCAAAAGAGTAAAATTAAACAATAAAAGTAAGGGTATAAATATGAGTAGGAAAATGGCTAAATTTTCAACACAGCTAAAAACAAGATTGGTATTAGAAGTTTTGAGAGAAGAGAGAACTCTAAACGAGATTGCAAGTGCAAATAATATAAACCCAAAAAATCTACAAAATTGGAAGAAGTTATTTTTGGAAAATGCGGAGGT
>JAKISR010000029.1 GCA_021648465.1 Sulfurimonas sp.
TTTGGGTTTATATTATTTGCACTTGCAATCTCGTTTAGAGTTCTCTCTTCTCTCAAAACTTCTAATACCAATCTTGTTTTTAACTGTGTTGAAAATTTAGCCATTTTCCTACTCATATTTATACCCTTACTTTTATTGTTTAATTTTACTCTTTTGAGAATTAAACTTTACAAAAAGTTGTTTGATTTTCTTGGGGTAGTATAGCTTTAATAAGAGGCTGATGATTGTCTTTTAAATTATAAGAAAAAATAATTATTTAGACACTATTTTTTGCTTTAAATCGTATATTTTTTCTTTAGTGGACAAAGATTTAAAAAATTATGTTGCTTCTAAAACCCTCTTAGATAACTGTTTTGGTAAAAGTTCTAAAGACTCCTCAACAAGCTTAGTGTTTCCATGAGTTATAAACTTATCTTCATACTCAAAACTTTCAAGTTCAATACTAAAAATTTTCTCTTTTGCTAAAAATTCTAAAATTGCAGAACCGACTCCACCCATTTTAGAACTATCTGAAAAAATAAACCACTTTTTATGTTTAATACTTAATTCTTTTAATATCTTTTCATCAAGTGGTTTTACAAAACGAAGATCTAAAATACTAACATCTTGCTCCATTAATTCTGCTGTTTCATAAGCACGACCTACCCCATTTCCATAACCTATAAAAAGTATATCACTATTATTTGAGCGAAGTAATTGCGATTTCGCTAACTCAAAAAACTGTGATTCTGGTAAATTTGTTTTGATAAAAGAACCTCTTGGATAACGAAGAGAACATGGATGTTGATACCCAGCTGCAAAAGCCATGGCTTGGTGAAATGATTTCTCATCTCTTGGAGCAAAAAGGGTCATATTTGGAATGGCTCTTAAAAAACTTATATCAAAAACACCTTGATGAGTTTCTCCATCTTCACCAACTATTCCTGCACGATCTAATGCAAAAACAACAGGTAAATCCATTAAACATGTATCATGAATTATTTGATCATATCCACGCTGTAAAAATGTTGAGTAGATTGTACAAAATGGTTTAAAGCCCTCTTTTGCTAAAGCACTCATTGAAGTTACTGCATGTTGTTCTGCAATAGCAACATCCCAAAATCTATTAGGATACCTCTCCATTAACTCACTCAGCCCTGTTCCACTCGGCATAGCAGCAGTTGAACCAACTATCTTTTCATTTTTATCAGCTAAATGCAGTAGAGCTTCTGTATAAATTTGTGTAGCACTTTTTAAAGAGCCTTTTTTTGAAGAGTTTCCACTATCTATATCAAATGGACCAACACCATGCCATCTCTCTTCTTTACCCTCAGCAATACTATAGCCTTTACCTTTAAGTGTTTGAGCATGAACAAGTACAGGCTGTTTTAAATTTTTTGCTTTTTGTAGCACCTCAATAAGTAAAGACAAGTTATGTCCATCAATTGGACCTATATAATTAATTCCCATCTCTTCAAATAATATACCAGGCGTTATAAGCTTAAGTGATTCTTCCATTCTTTTTGCAATATAATGGCCACTCTCACCAAAATTATCTACAAAACTTTCAGTTTTTCTTTTAAAACTTTGATAAAAGGGAGACGCCATTGCACAACTAAGCATTCTGCTTATTGCACCAATTGGTTTTGCTATGCTCATTTCATTATCATTAAGAATAATAACCATTGGATATTTTCTATCGCCCAATTCATTCATAGCTTCATAAACCATACCAGCAGTCATGGAGCCATCACCAATCATAACAACTGGTATTCTTGAGTCTTCTTCTCCATTAATAGCTATAGCTTTTGCTGCACCAACTCCTAACGATATAGATGTAGAGCTATGTCCTGCTACAAAATAATCATCTTGGCTTTCATTTGGTTTTGTATATCCTGACAATCCACCAAATTCTCTAAGAGTATCAAATTTTTCCCATCTATCAGTTAATAACTTATGTGCATATGATTGATGAGAAACATCAAAAATAAAAGGATCTTTTTTTGAATCAAATACTTTGTGCATTGCAATAATTAATTCTGTTGCACCCAAAGTAGAGCTTAAATGCCCACCATTTTTACTTACAACCCTTAATATTTCTCCTCTAATATCCTTGCAAATATCTTCTAACTCTTGTATACTTTTTTCTTTTATGTTCATTTTACTCACTTAAAGCGGCTCTTTTTACTCTCTCAAATCTTTTTGAGATTTGTGCATCTATATTTCCAGCATCACTTATTGCTATAACTCCACCCTGACTTACAGCATTATCAGATATTATTTCTACATGCTTAAGTGAACCTACTCCTTGAGATATTACACCATGGTTTAATGGATTGACTTTTAAAATTACCTTTGAAGCACTTTGCAACTCTTTTATAAGCTCATTCGAAAGAACAGTTGCTACTTCACTAGAATTACTATTTAATTCAATATTTATAACTTCTTTAGAAATATCCAAAGCTGCAATAATTAATTCTTTTTTTATCCCCTCCAGTGCATCTTCAAACTCTTTTGCACTATTTTCTAATGTTGTAACAGAATTAGAAAATTGAGATAAACCATTTGCAATATTTGTCTTTTCCTCTCTTGCAGCTTGTTCTTTACCTGCCTCTACCCCTTCAGCAAAAGAGTCCTCTTTAACCTTTAAAAGTTCAACTTTATGCTCATCTGTCATACTTTCTAATTTCATTTGAAGTTTAATAAAGTTAGATGACATTTCATCAGTTTTTTTAAGTAAAGATTCTATTAATGAATCTTTAGAGTTTTTACTCATTGCACTTGTATCTACTATTTCATCATCTTCAAG
Organism: Sulfurimonas sp.; assembly: GCA_021648465.1. Taxonomy (GTDB): domain Bacteria; phylum Campylobacterota; class Campylobacteria; order Campylobacterales; family Sulfurimonadaceae; genus Sulfurimonas. The sequence continues at coordinate 2,789 of JAKISR010000029.1, forward strand.
TAAAGCAGATGGTTCTTGAATCTCTACATCTTGTGAATTTACTAAATCTGAAGAAGCCTCTTCATCTTTATTAAGTTTTTCAGAACCAACCGTAAGTATTTTAAAACTATATTTATCAATATTATGCTGTTGCTTGTTATCATCATTAATTACATTTGCCAAAACTATTCCACCATCTCTTCACTAGAAGAACCAAGTTGAATTGTTCCAACTTCGGCAAGACCATTAACAACTTCAACAATTCTTCTTTGAGCAATTTCAACATCTTTCATCTTGACAGCACCCATAAATTGCATCTCTTCTTCAAATGCTTCCCTTGCTCTCTCACTCATTGCAGAGTAAAATTTCTCTCTTAAATCATCAGGTGCACTTTTAAGTCCAAGCATTAGATCAGGTTTGTCAATAGCTTTAAGCGTTTCAACAATTGCATTTTTATCAAGAGTTACAATATCTTCAAATGTAAACATCATCTCTTTGATAAGTGCTGACATCTCTTCATCTATCTCTTCAATTTTAGCAAGAGTATCTTTAGAGGCTTTTGTACCAAGACGATTAAATATATCAGCAACCGCACGAGGTCCGCCAACTTCAACTTTATAAGAAGCAAGTGATTCAAGTTTAGATTCAAGTACAGCTGAAACTCTTTTAATAACGGAAGGTGAGATATCACCAAGTTTTGCCATCCTCATTGATACCTCACTTCGCATATCATCAGGGAAAAATTGAAGCGTATCAGCAGCTTCTGTTGCATCCATATGAGCTAAGATAAGAGCTATCGTTTGAGGATGCTCATTTATAATAAAGTCTGAAAGTTGTTGAGGCTTTATTTTTGAAAGGTATGCAAAATTTTGAGTTTCTTGCATACTTTTTGATAATTTATCTAAAACTTTTTTAGCCTCTTCACTTCCAAGAGTTCTGTATAAAAGTTCTCTTGCATACTCTAATCCACCTGAAGTTATAAATTGACCAGATTGAAAGATAACATGGAACTCTTCAAGTATAGCAGTTGCTACAGCTTTATCCACTGTAGTATTACTTGCAATATATTTAGAAATTTCTGTAATAGATTCAACATTCATACTAGCAAAAACTGATGATGTTGCTTCCTCTCCTAATTGCATTAAAAGTATAGCAATCTTCTCACCCATATTCATTTCATCATATGTAGCTTGCTGTAATTGATTTAAATTCATTTTAGCACCACCTTATTTAATAATACCATCTGCTTCTTCACTTAAGAGAGCTTGAAACATAGATCCTATTTCATCAGGAGTTTCAATAACCATAGATCTAATTTTTTCAAGAAGAACATCATATTTAAGCTCATCTTCATTAAAACCTTCTCCAACACCTAGTTGCTCCTCAACTTTTTTACGCATTGTTTGAACTTTTTCTACTAGATCTTCTTCTGCATCATCTTCTATATTCAGATGTGGTTTATTGTTTTCATCTTCTTCTTTTGAAATTTCAAGCATTTTTTGTGAAAATGGTGAAATAACTTTTTTATAAAGTATAAGAAGTAAAATAATTACAAATATATATTTAAACACCTCGGAAAATGGTGCTAAATATGTTTGAGAAAAACTTATAGCTTTGTTAACTGTTTTATGTGCATCATCAGTAGTCGTGCGAGTAAATTGTAGGTTTTTCACACTAATTTGGTCACCTCTATCTTCATCAATACCAATTGAACGACTAACTAGTGATGTTATTGCTTCTAAATCACTCTCCGATAATGCTTCATACTCCATCTCTTCTAAAGAATCTCCAGATTCATTAACCTTAGCTCTGTACTTTCCATCAACAATAACTGCGGCAGTAACTCTTTTTATACGAGCAAATTGGCTTTTTGTAACCGATACAGTTTTTCCAACTTCATAATTGGTTGTTCCTGTATTTTTTTCATATTTTTCTGTTTTTTGATTGCTTGCAAGACCTTGAACTGGACCAATATTACTTACAGTTCCTGGAACTCCACCAACTTCTGCTGGAGAAGCCCCCTCTCTTTTTTCTTCACTTACTTGTTCACTTCTAACAACATTTTCAGGATTATAAGTTTCAGAAGTAGAATTTTTAATAGAAAAATCAAACTCTATTGTAACTTGAGCAACTACTTTTTTATTTCCACCAACAAAAGGAGATATCACTTCAATTATTTTTCTTTGCTTTTTTTTCTCTTGTTTTGTTTTATATTTTTGTTGATTTGCAGATAACTCACCCATTTGTGCCATCTCGTCTTCATCACCTAATGTTTCACCATCACTATCTATAAGCATTACATTCGAAGATGTTAATTTTGGCACAGACGCTGCAACAAGATTTTTAATTCCTCTTATTTGTTTTGAAGATAATCTTAAGCCTTCAACTATTTGTATCATAATTGAAGCCGTTGGAGCAACTTGTTTTGCTACAAAAAGAGTCTCTTTTGGTAGAGCCAAACTTACACTCGCGGATTCTATTGGAGCAAGTGCATTTATTGTGCGTGATAATTCACCCTCTAAAGCACGAAGGTATTTAATATTTTGATCAAATGATGTTGCTCCAAATTCTTGATTATCAAAAAGTTCAAATCCTACTCCACTATCTTTTGGTATTCCAAGTGATGCCATAACTATACGCTCTTTATAAACTACACTTTTAGGAACTTTTATAGTATTATTATCAAAAAGTTGATATGGGACGCCATCTTTTTCTAGTTGCTCAACCACCTTAGCAGCATCGGATGGACTTAATGAATCAAAAAGTACTTTATACTTGCTAATCTGGTCAGCTTTAGCAGTATATACTGCCATAAAAATTAAAAATGCGACTATACCTGATACAGCAGTCGCTATAATAATTCTTTGTTGTTTGGTTAATTTTGAGTATAAAACAACTAACTGTGAAAAAAGTACTTTAAAATCCATCAATTTCCCATTATAAATATTACAAACATTGTATCATTAAGTTAAAAAAGTGAGTATTTTGCTCATCTTTACCAACAGTTACTCTAATTGCGTTCATTCCGTAACCGCTGAGGTCTCTAACTATCATCCCTTTTCGTAAAAGAGAGTTAGATATTTTTGTAGAATTTTGATTAGAATTTAGACACAATGTAACAAAATTTGTATAGCTGTTTATTATATCTATTTTTTGCTCTTTTGCAAACTCTTCATAGCGTTTCATCTGCTCGAAATTAAGAGTAATACTTTTCTTCACAAACTCTTCATCACTTAATGCAACTGAAGCAGCTTCTAGTGACAAAGTTGTGATATTAAAAGGTGGTCTAAGTTTATATAACTCTTTAATGATTTTAGTATTTGATATGCCATAACCAACTCTCATCCCACCAAGCCCATAAGCTTTAGAAAATGTTCCAAGATATATAACATTGTTAAACTCTTTAATTAACTCACTCGCAACTATCTCTTTTGAGCTATCTTTTAAAATTGCGTACTCCATATAAGCACAGTCAACAACTACTAAAGTATCATTATCTATTTTTTTTATAAAATTAAATAGCTCATTTTTATCTATTGCATCACCAGTTGGGTTATTTGGCGTACATAAAAATATTATCTCTGGCTTTTGCTCTTTATACAACTTGTAAAACTGATCTAAATCATGGTGTTGTGAAGCCGTTTTAATAATTGTTGCTCCAACATGCTTAGCATATATCTCATACATTGCAAATGTTATACTGTTTGTTAAAATTTTAGAATTTGAGTTTGCTTTTGCATGGATTAAAAATTCTATAACTTGGTCACTTCCTGAGCCAATTATTATATTATCATTCTCAACATCAAATCTTTTACCAAGTGCATCTTTTAACTTAATCATTGAATCATCTGGGTATAAAGCCATATTTTTAACTATATCTACTACTGCTTCTTGTACTTTTGGTGAACAGCCATAAGGATTCTCATTTGAAGCAAGCTTAATTATATCTTTTGATTTAATTCCAAACTCACGAACTACTAATTCTATAGGTTTACCAGCTTCATAAGTTTTAATGTCCTGTAATTTTTTATTAAATCTCAAGATCTCTACCTTCATAATTTGTACTACCGCTAGTGTAACTTCCAAGCCATGTCACTTCACCTTTATGTTTTGATAACACTTTTTGAATTTTTTCATCATCTATGTGTCCATAAAAATCTATATAAAACCAGTAGCCAAATCCACCCTCATCTTTTGATGGGCGAGATTCTATTTTTGATAAATTTATATTCTCTTCATCAAAATCTTGTAAAAAATGAACAAGTGAGCCAGCTTTAACAGCATCTTTAAGTCTAACTAAAATAGAAGTTTTATCATCTATACTACTTTCATTTTTAAAGTCACTTAAAATTACAAATCTTGTCTGGCTTCCTATATCATCCTCAACATCATCAAACATTGTTGGCACACCATAAAGTTTTGCTGCTATATGGGAACAAATTGCAGCGGCATTTTCATCTGCTGCTGCTAAAATTGCTGCTTTTGCTGTTGATTCTACTGGAATTTGCTCAATATTTTCAAATCCATGCTCTAACAAGAACTCTCTACATTGGCCAAAACCTTTGTCTTTTGAGTATATTTTTTTAATATTTTCAAGTTTTGTTGCTTTTGTAGCAAATGAAATATGAATTGGCATATATAACTCTGCTACAATTTTTACAGAACTTTTTGCAAGTAAATCTAGTGTTTCGCCAACTATCCCATCTCTTGAGTTTTCAATTGGCACAACACCAAATTTAGCTCTCTTTGCTTCTAATGTTTTAAATACTGCATGAATTGAACCAAGTGAGAGATAATCGCTCATAGCACCAAAACGACTCTCTGCTGCTTGATGTGTAAAACTTCCCTCTGGCCCAAGATATGCTATGCGCTCTGGTAACTCTAAGTTTCTTGAAACTGCAAAAATTTCTAAAAATATTGCTTCAATAGCATTTTTATTTAAAAGTCCCTCACTTTCTGTACTAGCTTTACTTAATCTACTAATAATTGCTTTCTCTCTCTCAGGTCTATATATCGCTCCACCTGTATCACTTTTTATTTCACCAACTCTCTCAACAATGTTCATACGCTTATTAAGAAGCTCTAAAATTTCGTTATCTATAGTATCGATAGCTACTCTACAATCATCTAAAGTTTTCATCATATTTTTAACTCTCTTTTTTCAATAATTTCTTGCATATCAGCATAAATATAATCAGGTCTTAACTCTGGATCTAGAAGTGGGACTATCTCTGATGCGGTTTTATATTTTCCACTTGTTACAAACATAGTTTTCATCCCTATTTCCTTTGCTCCACTTAAATCACCTTTAGCATCATCACTAATAATTGTGATATCACTAAACTTTGCATTACAATTTTGATTTTGTAACATCTTTAATGCTTCATTATAAAAAGCTCTGCTTGGTTTACCAATAACATCATAACCAGAGCCTGTTGCAAATTCTAAAAGCTTTAAAACTGCTCCAACACCAGGATATCTTTTATCATTCTTAACATATATAGATGTCTCGTGCATCCCAACTAAAGATGAGCCATTAAGCAAAAGATCTATCATTTGTGCATATTCATCTGCACAAAAATCCTCTTTAATAGAGATTAAAACAGTTTTAGGATTTTTATAGTCAAGTATATAACCCATTTCAACTAATACTTTTAAAAAATCATTTGCTCCATAAGCAGCAACGGTTGTTTTTTTTACACAAGATTCAAGAAGCATTATTGGATCAAGATAAAAAGAAAATTCAAAAGTAAAACCTATAGAGATAAGATAATTATAAAAATCTTTTGAAGCACTTTTAGTGTTATTTGTAATAACCATATATGGAGTTTGAGTCTCATTTAACATATCAATAAACTCTATACTTCCTTGAATAGGGGATTTATCAACATCACTGATCAAAGTACCTTGAACATCTATAAAATACAAATCTATCCCCTTATCTCATATAATATAAACTTGTCCATATTATATTCAGTCACTAAAGCTTTGCCTTTGGCAAAATATGTCATTTTGATACTTAATCCAAAAATTCTAATTCAAGAGCAACTAAATTATCAAAAGTCTCTCTCTTGCGAATAAGTCTGTGCATTCCATCACTTATGGCAACTTCAGCACTTCTAGCTCTTGTATTATAATTACTTCCCATTCCAAAACCATAAGCACCAGCACTATGAATAACTAAAAGATCATTATGTTCTAAATTTGGAAGTAAGTAATCTTTTGCAAAAAAGTCTCCACTTTCACAAACAGGACCAACAATATCAGCTTTATTTTCATCCCCAGTATTATCAGTAATTGCCTCAATTTTATGATATGCATTATAAAGAGCTGGACGAAGTAAATCATTCATAGCACCATCAACAACTACAAATCTTTTTTTTCTATTTTGTTTCTCATACAAAACTTTAGTTATAAAATAACCAGCATTTGCAGTTAAAAATCTTCCTGGTTCACAGACAACAGTTAAATCAAGTCCTCTTAAAGTTGAAAGAATTGCTTGTGCATAATCATAAAGCTCAATTGTAATCTCTTTATTATACTTAACACCCAGCCCACCACCAATATCAAAGAACTTAATATCTATTTTTATAGTTTTAAGTGAACGTACCAAATCTGCTACAATCTCTGCTGATTCATAAATTGGTTTTAACTCTGTAAGTTGGGACCCTATATGAAAGTGAATCCCTATAGGATCAAGGTTTTGTGAATTATTTGCTTTTATATACATTCTTTTAGCTGTATCTATCTCTACCCCAAACTTATTATCATGAAGTCCAGTTGAGATATAAGGATGAGTTTGAGGGTCTATATTCGGATTTACTCTAATACTTATACGACATGTTGTATCCAACTCTTTTGCAATAAGCTCAACACGGCCAAGCTCTGCTTCACTCTCAACATTGATATATAAAATATCTTTCTCTATCGCTTCACGAATCTCATCATCACTCTTTCCAACACCAGAAAAAATAATTTTATAGCTTGGAATTCCTGCAAGAAATGCACGACGAATTTCACCAATCGACACACAATCAGCTCCACTTCCTAAGCTTGAAAAATGTTTAATCACACTAAGATTTGAGTTTGACTTTACAGCATAAGCCATCATAGATTTTCTACCCTTAAAAGCCTCTTTTAATTTTTCATATTGCTGTGTCATATAATCTAAATTATATATATAAAGTGGTGTTTTATACTCGTCCGCTAACTCTTTAAAATTTATCATAAAAGTTCCAAATATTTTTTGGAATATTTTATCTAAAAAGTACTTATATTTTTGTTATACAGAAGACCATAAAGGGAACATAAACAATTAGACTCTCTGAACAACTAGGTAGCTAAACGGTATTTTTTCCACTGTCTAAGAGCTATTAAGAAAAGAATTATTCCAGGAAGAATTATACCAACCTCACTAGGAATTGTTTTGTGGTTTGATAATTCAACCAAAACAAAAAGAATAGCCCAAATCATAAGTGATGAAATAATAGCTCCAAAACTAAATAGTGATATATTTAAAAACCTTACACTAATTGGAACAAAAAAGAAAATAATTATAATTAAAGATGGCACAAAAAATGGATAGATAAATATCTTATATAAAGCACTCTTTATAATATCTGTATTGATATTTTGAGCGTCTAAAAGTATATATGCATCTATTGCATCTTTTATAGCAAAATTAACTTTGCCTTCATAAACTTGATCAAGCATTTTTGGACGAAAGCCTTGCAAAATCTCTATATCTTTTGCTTCATGAATTTTTATACCAAGTGCATTAAATTCTACTTTATCAGGCTTTATAATAATGTCAGCCTTTTTGATATGCCATGCATCATCTCTATATCTAGCTTCTTTAGCAACTAAAACTTCTTTTAAAGAATTTTTATTAATGCTAAAAACTCTTATGTCTTCAGCACTTTGTTGCAGTGGAAGCATTTTTGAGAAGTATACAAATTTATCTTTATATGTAAAAAATAAATCTCTTGTTGGGCTTAAATATTGTGCATTTTTACGAATATTTTTAGCAAACTCATCAGCTCTAGCAAAATTTGATATAGAGTGCAGTGAAATAAATAACACTATAATTCCAGTTGAGACAACAACAAATGGCTTAAGAATATCAACCTTAGAATATCCAAGAGAATAAAATGAAACTAAAGCATTTGATCTAATAAGAAATATTTTTGTTGAAATCATGGCAAAAACAAGTGATAGTGGAAGAAGTAGATCTATTGCAAAAAAAGTTTTATATACTAAATAAATTAAAAGTAAATTTGCAGAAATATTTAATTTATCTGCATTACCCATATAGTCAAATCCAACTAAAAATAAAACTAATGCTAATAAAATAATACTAAAGTATTTAATATAATGAAAAGATATATATTTAAATGCTAACAAATCTATCCTTTCCACTTTATATGTTAAAATTTATAATATATTTATCGCTATTCTAGCTGAAATTTTTTAATTGTATGTTTAGAACTTACATCTTCTAATAAATTTTCAGATAATTCTTCAATTGCATTACACGCTAAAGATATCCATTCATCAAGATGCTCTTTTTCATTATTATTAAATTCACTCAAAACAAAAGATGAAACTTCACCTTTATATTCAGGCTTTCCAATTCCCATTCTAACTCTTATATATTCTTGAGAAATTTTCTCATCAGTAGATTTAAGTCCATTATGACCACCATGGCCACCACCCTTTTTAAAGCGAAGTGTTCCAAATGGCAAATCTAAATCATCATGTATTACAACTACATCTTCAATTTTATAAAAATTTTTAACGGCTACAATTGAGTTGCCTGATAGATTCATAAATGTTAATGGTTTTAATAAAAAATGATTTGAGAACTTAAAAAGTTCACCAGAAAATGATGACGAAGAGAGTTTTTGAGCATTTTGTCTTGATACTAGCTCATCAATTACCATAAAACCAATATTATGGCGAGTTTTTTCATAGTTCGGGCAAGGATTACCCAGACCGACTATGAGCATTGTTATTAATTTGCTTTAATTATACTTAGAACAGATACACGATCAGAATCTGTAAATGTAACATTATCAATTTTATTTAAATCACGAACAAGTTTAGAGTCACCAACATCCATTGGAGTGACATCAATTGATATACTATTTGGAACATTCTCAATAGCAGCTTTAACTCTTAAACGAGTTTTTGCAACATGAATAAGACCCTTGTTTTTAAGACCTAATGCTTCACCTTGATGAACAACTGGAACATGATAATGAGTTACAACACCAGGTTGTGCTACCATTAAATCTACATGTAAAAGGTTACCTGTTAGTGCATGTGAATCATACTCTTGAACAACAACATTTATCTCTTTTCCATTCACAGAAACTGGAAATGCTAAAGTATCTTTGTTACGAACACTACGGATGTACTCATTCATTTTAAATGCGGCATGAATGTTTTCAAGCCCTTTTCCGTAAATATTTGCAATTAGATATCCATCGCGGCGAAGCGCATTTGTGCCCTTTTTGCCAATACTCTCTCTAATTATGCCTTCTAACATATTAAATCCTTAATAAAAAATGTTGGCAATTATATCTTTTTAAGCTTTAAACATAGATAAAAAACTCTTATTTTAACTCAAAAATATCTTCATCTATTTTACTTATGTTTTCTTTTTTATCATCTTTAGATACTTTTCCAGTATTTAGTCCACTCATTTTTAGTTCTAAATCGGATGCACTTGTTGCATAATCTTTTGCTTTATCTTTTGAAATAGTTCCTGAATTATATATATCTAAGATATGTTGATCAAAACTTTGAGATTTATAATGCTCACGACCCTTTTCAATTGCACTATGAATTTCATAATCACGATTTTCATTAATAAGCTTTTCAATAGTTGGTGTTTTTACAAGAATTTCAAAAGCTGCTGCTCGTTTATTATCAATTGTTGGAATAAGTCTTTGAGAGATGATGCCTTTTAAGACACCTGCAAGTGAGAGACGAACACGATTTTGCTCATCTACTGGAAACATTGCAATTATACGATTAATGGTCTCTTTTGCATCAATAGTATGAAGAGTTGAGAATACTAAGTGACCAGTATCTGCCGCATGAAGTGCAAGCTCAACTGTTTCACGATCACGCATTTCTCCAACAAGAATAATATCTGGATCTTCACGAAGAGCTGCACGAAGTGCTCTATCAAAAGAGAGGGTATCTTGCCCAACAGAGCGTTGATTTATTATACAACCTCTATCTTTATGAACAAATTCAATAGGATCTTCAATAGTTATAATATGTTTTTTCTTTGTCATATTAATTTCATGAACCATCGCTGCAAGAGTTGTAGATTTACCGCTTCCAGTAGCTCCAGTTACCAAAATAAGACCACGAGATTCTTGTGTAAAAGTTCTTATAGCTGCTGGGTACTTCATCTGATCAATTGTTGGTATATCCATAGGAATTACACGAAACACTGCTGATGGACCATCTGTTTGAAAGAAAATATTTACGCGGAAACGATTTCGATCATCATACTGATAAACAAAGTCAATCTCTTTATTTTCAATAAATTCACCATACCTACCTCTTAGTATCTCTTTTGCTAGTGTTAATGCATCAGCATGTGTTAGAATATTTCCTGAAAAAGGAACAATATTTCCATTTATCCTTGCACGAATTATTCCATTAGCTTTTACATGTAAATCACTACCACCATTATCAATCAACTTTTTTAAATAAGTTCTTATTTTTTTTAACTGCTCAAATGTTAACTTACTAATATCTATTTCATATTTTTTTTCACTCATAATGACTCCAATATCTCTTTAAATGCATCTTTAAAAGATTCCAATCCATCAAATATTTGTTTATCTAAAACAGATTCAAAATCTATACCTAAACTACTAATTTTATTAAAATGCTCTTGAATAACCTTAGATGAAATTGGTAAAGCACTACTACATGTACCATCTTTTTCAAATGCTTTTATAGTATCTATTGGTGCTGTATTTACGCTATTATAAGCTAAAAGTTTTTCTATATAATAATGTGCTTCTAAAGAATTATCTTTTACTCCAGTGCTTGCGAAGAGAACTCTACAACCATCGATACTCATATCTTGAATTTGTTTATATATGTCAGCACTATTATATATACCACAGAGAGCAACTTCAATATTGTTTTTGGCTAATTGTTTGTCTAAAGCTCTATCGATACGACTTACAAAAACACTTATAACAGTATCAATAACTTTATTGCCTCTTGAAATACCATCTTGAAATGCTTTAGCACAAGAGATAGCTTGATCTTTTTTAAATATCAAAGTTGCATTAACAGGAATTGAACATGATGTAAGCTCACTCATAGCCTTATATCCAGCATTTGTTGCTGGAATCTTAATCATCACATTTTCTCTCCCAATCTCTTTAAAAAGCCTTTTTCCTTCTGCAATTGTCGCATCAGCATCATCACAAAAATATGGATCAACCTCTATACTAACATATCCATCATCACCAGCATCATAAAGTGGTTTTAATATATCTGCTGCTTTTTGTATATCATAAATTGCGAGAGCTTCATATTTTTCTTTTGGGGTTAAATCAGTAAGAGTTAACAATTGTTCTTTATATGCAAGTGAGTTTAAAATTGCGTTTTTAAAAATTGCTGGATTTGAAGTAGCACCATTAACTACTCCACTATTTATTAGATCTTTAAATTCATTATCTAAATATTCTCTTTCTATAAAATCTGCCCACAAAGAAAACTTTAAATCTTTTATATACATATTTTTATTTCCTAAATAATTTTTTATCTATTATAGCCCAAAAACTCTCAAAAAATTTTAAATTCATAAAAAGTACTATATGTATTATAACCAGAAAATAAACTACCATATTATCTATATATGGAATTTTATCTATTATATTAAACCGAAGAGATAATTCAAAAATAATCTCATCATATACTTCTAAATTTATTAATAAAAAAGCTATTAAGAAAAATATATAACTTTTTTTGCTTGGTGGATAATTAAATTTTTTTTCTAGGATATATAGTATTATGATTAAATTTAAAAAGTAGAAAGCATAATAACTCATAGAAAATATATATACAAGCCATATATGTAAAATTAACAAATATAAAAGAAAAAAACTATTTTTTAAAAAATTCATTTTTAGAAATATTTTTAGAAATATTTATAATAAATGTACTAGTATTGCCAGAAGTACTTACATTAATTTCACCATTAAACTGTTTTTCAACTATCATTTGACTCATATAAAGTCCAAGTCCTGTCCCATTTTTACCTTTTGTACTAAAGTAAGGTTCAAATATATTAGGTAAATATTCACTTTTAATCCCACCAGCATTATCAATAATATATATTAAAATATTATTCTCTTTTTCTTTTATTATAAGATTTATAGTTGAATTTTCTACTTTTCTTTCATAATGTGCATCTATAGAATTATTTAAAATATTTAATATGACTTGAATAAGCTCATTTGAGTATGTTTTTATATTTATATCACTTTTTTTACTAATTGTTATATTTATTTTCATTTCTTGTATTCTTGGTAAAGTAAAATTTACTGCTTTTTGAAGTAACTCATGTATCTCTATATCAGATATATTCTTACCTGGATGAAAGTATGTTTTAAAATCATCAATTGTATCAGATAGATAAATAACTGAATCATTAATATTACTAAGAGTATCATCTAGTTCACTATTTCTAATCTCTTCACCAATTAATCTTTTTAGTTGCCAATTTGCAATTTGTAATGTAATAGTTGATAGTGGTTGTCGCCATTGATGTGCTATCATACTAATCATTTCACCCATTATTGCTTGTTTTGATTGAACATTGATTAGTTTATCTTTTTTAATTAATTCATCTATCTTATCTTGAACTATATTTTCTAAAGATTCATTTAATTCTATAAGTTCTGCTGTTTTTTCTAATACTTGATTTTCAAGTTTATTATTAAAGTTTAGTAACATCGTCTGTTGCTCTAAAATTTTATCTCTTGCGTTATCTATTTTTAGTTGATAAAAATAGATAACAGTGTGGGTTAGCATTAAAACAAAAGATATATAGGTAGCTTGATAAAATGAATACTTAACTTCTATAATACTTTGCAATGGTGCGATTATTAGCATAGTTATAAGAAAAACCATCCATAGAAATCTTTTTTTACTATCTTGTAAAAGTAAAAGAATAATAGGGTAAGTAAATAACCAGGCATGTTGCATCGTTTCAGGTTCAGAAAAATATATAAAATATAAATATAAAAATGTGAACTTTCCTATTATTATAAAAACTATATATTCAAATATTTTACGATTTGTTCTCAATATAAAAATTATTAAAATATTAATAAATATAACTAAGCTTTCCAATATAATTAAATTTTTACTACCCATAGTAATATTACTAACTACATCATAAGTTAATCCAACTATTTCTAATAGTATAATAATATTTATCATGTAATATCTATATTTTAAGTCAATTGTAAACTCATTAAATTCAAATCCACTTGTTATAATATTATAAAACCATTTTTTCACACTATGCCTTTTATGGTAAATAAACTTTATCTAAAAGCTCACTGTACTCACTTTCAACTTCACTGTCTAAAGTTATTCCACCACCACTCTTATAAATATATCCATCTTCATTTTTTTGAATAAAACGAATCATAACTCCACTATCAAATGTTTTACCATTATAAATACCAAAAATACCACTAAAAAAATCTCTATCATAATTCTCAATATGCTTAATTATATCTATCGTGCTTTTTTTTGGTGTTCCACTTATGCTTCCTGCTGGTAAAAGTGCTTTTAGTATATCTCCTATTTTTTCGTGCCAATCACTGCCAATCTCTCCACTTATATGAGAACTAATGTGAAGAAGTTTTTTATCCCCAGCCTCTACCTCTTCAACATATCTAAAATTCTCTACTTTTACATCTTTTGCCACGATTGATAAATCATTTCTAAGTAAATCAACAACCATTATATGCTCAGCTATCTCTTTTTTATTGTTTAATATTTTCTCTTTTGCATTTGGCACGGAAGCATCAATAGTGCCTTTCATAGGATATGTATGAATTTTATCATCTTGTATCTGAATAAATTTTTCTGGAGAAAAACATACAAACTCATCTTTATATCTTAATTTATATTGTGCATTTGAACTTTTAAATATCTCTTTTAAAGTAAGATCTGTTTCTATTTGTGTTTCTTGAGTTAAGTTAAGTAAATATGTATCTCCAGATTTAATTTTTTGCTGTACAAAATCAAATTTTTTTTTATACTCTGTAAAACTTTGAGGATATTTTTTTAAAGTATTTTTATGTGCTTTAAAGGAGTTGTTTATTTTATACTCTATATCATTCTCTTCAAGCTTGTCTAAGGGTATAATTTTTAAATTTTGCACTTTAAAGTCACAAATAACTAAAAAAGATTTTCTATTTTTACCAAGAAAATTTAAATCACTAAATAACATTAGCTTTTCATAATCAATTTCTTAAGAACTGCCATTCTTATAGAAACACCATTTGAAACTTGTTGTAAAATTTTACATCTCTTATCTGCTAAAAGCTCATCACAAATATCTATATTTCTGTGTACTGGGCCTGGATGAAGTAACGCTATATCTCTATCTCCAATAAGCTCAGTTGTGATGCAAAAATCACTAGCATAATCTTTTAAAGATGCATAAGTTTGAGATGAATGTCTTTCTGTTTGAGTTCTTAAACTCATTATAACATCCACTTCATCAATTATTTCTGCTAAAAAATGAGTGGTTTTTAATTTTGTTTTTGGTAAAAACTGTGGTGGGGCTACTAAAATAACTTCCATCCCAAATCTACTTAATAACTCAATATTTGAATTTGCTACTCTTGAGTTTTTTATATCACCTACAATCGCTATTTTTTTACCATTTAAATCACCAAAATGCTCTTTTAGTGTGAAAAGATCTAAAAGTGCTTGTGTTGGATGAGCATGTGCTCCATCTCCAGCATTGATTATAGAAGCTTTCGTATGGTTTGAAAGTATTTTTGGAACACCAGAGTTTTCATGTCTTACTATTATCGCATCTGGATTCATTGCATCTAAATTCATTGCAGTATCTACTAAAGTTTCACCTTTTTTAGTAGAACTTTTTGCAGCATCAAGATGAATAATTTCAGCACCCAACCTCTTTGCAGCTATTTCAAATGAACTTTTTGTTCTAGTTGAATTTTCAAAAAAAAGTGTGATGATTATTTTATCTTGAAGAATTCTATTAAAACTTCCATCACTGAATTTTTTAGCATCTTCTAGTATTGTTTGAATCTCTTGTATTGTAAAATCATCTGTGCGGATTAAATGTTGCATATTGCTCTTTTTAAAATAATTTAACAATTATACAAGACATCACAAATAGTGTCAATATTTTCATTCACTTTTAATATTTTAAAATTTGCTTTTAAAAAATATGGCTCTGAAATTAAAGAAAATTTTTCATTTTTATCTCTAGAATTGAATGCAACAACATGTTTTATATTTTCATTTTCAAGTGCTTTTTTACTCAAAAGTGTATCATTAATACAACCAAGTGAGCAATGAGTAACTAAAAGTGCTGTGGCTTGAAGATATTTTATCAAGTCAATTATCATATATTCATCATCAAGAGGAACATATAATCCACCAGCTCCCTCTATAAAAAGAATATCACAAAGTTTTTCAATTTTTTCAATTGCTAAATCTATTTTTTTTAAATCTAGCTTAGCAAAATCTGATGAAATATATGGAGCCGCTGGTAATTTATAAGTAATAGGAACTATATCTTTAACAGATATATCTTTAAATTCAAGATTTAAGTTTTTTACACATTCTAAAAGACTATTTCCATCTAAAGCTGTATTATTTACTCCTGTTTCAACAGGTTTTATTACTCCAACTCTATATCCTCTAGACGCGAACTCTTTTAAAAGAAGTTTTGTTGTGTATGTTTTACCAATATCTGTATTTGTAGCCGTTACAAAAATTCGTTTTGTCATTATCCCTACTTTTGCTATAATTAAATAATACTAATCTATCAATTATAGGAAAATTATGGCAACAAATACAGATTTAGAACTCATTGAAGAGACACTTATAAAACATCCGAAAAAATATAAAGTTTTAATTTTAAATGATGACTATACATCTGTGGAGTTTGTAATTGAAATTCTTATAAGTATTTTTCATAAAAGCTATAAAGAAGCTGAGTTAATTACATTAGAAGTGCATAAACAAGAAAAAGGTGTTTGTGGAATTTACACAAATGAAATTGCAGAAACAAAAATAATGCAGGTACATAAAAAAGCTAGAGAAAGTGGTTTTCCACTAAGAGCTCAAAAGGAAGAAGAGTAATGATTAGTTCATCACTAAATGATATTTTTCAAAAATCAATTTTATATGCAAAAGAGTTAAAACATGAATACATAACTATTGAACATGTTTTTTATCAACTACTGAGTTCTACTGATGGTGCAAAAATCATCTTTGCATGTGGCGGAGATGTTGATAAAATGAAAGAGTTAATTAAAAACTATATCTATACAAATATTGACCCTCTTCCTCAAGGTATTAATATTGACCCATTTGAGAGTGTAGCTCTCTCAAGACTTATTGATTCAATGATAAAACATATACAAAGTTCCCAACAAAATAGTGCTGGTATAGGTGATTTACTTGCTGCATTATTTAATGAAGAGAATACTTTTACATATATGCTTTTAATTCAATACCATATATCAAGGTTAGATATTTTAGAAATTATCTCACATAATGATACAGAAATTATTGAAAATGAAAAAGAATCATATCTTGATAAATATTCAATAAACCTACTTCAAAAAGCAAAAGATGGAAAAATTGATCCTGTAATAGGACGAGAAGATGAGATACAAAGAGTAACTCAAATTTTATGTAGAAGAAAAAAGAATAATCCTATTTTAGTTGGTGAAGCTGGAGTAGGTAAAACTGCTATTGCAGAAGGTTTAGCATTAAATATAGTATTTGGCAATGTTCCAAGTATTATAAAAAAATCTCAACTTTATGCACTTGATTTAAGTGCTATGCTTGCTGGAACAAAATATAGAGGAGACTTTGAAAAGAGATTAAAAGGTATTATGGATGAATTACAATCAATCCCAAATGCAATTCTTTTTATTGATGAGATTCATACTCTAATTGGAGCAGGTGCTACAAGTGGAACTATGGATGCAGCGAACCAGCTTAAACCAGCTCTTGCTTCTGGTGAACTACGATGTATGGGAGCAACTACGTTTGCGGAATATAGAAATGGTTTTGAAAAAGACAAAGCTCTTAGTAGAAGATTTGCAAAAGTAGATATAAATGAGCCATCAGTAAAAACAACAATTAAAATTTTAAAAGGCTTAAAAAGTAAATATGAAGGGCATCATGAAGTAAAATATACAAATAAAGCACTAAAGTCTGCTGTTGAACTTTCTAAAAGACATATTACTGATAGATTTTTACCTGATAAAGCAATAGATCTTATAGATGAAACTGCCGCTTCTTTTCATTTAAAAAAATCAAAAAGAAAAACTGTTCATTCCCTAGATATAGAAAAAACAATTTCAAGAATTATTGGTATCTCTAACTCAAAGATTAATAAAAATGAAACTAAGTCACTTGAGAATCTAGAATTTAATTTACAAAAAATGATTATAGGGCAAGAGAGCGCTGTTTATGAAGTTAGCAAATCTATAAAAATTTCAAAAGCTGGATTAACTCCCGAAGCTAAACCAATAGCATCTTTTCTTTTCTCAGGACCAACAGGTGTTGGAAAAACAGAACTTGCAATTTCTCTTAGTAAAGTATTGGATATAAATTTTGAACAATTTGATATGAGTGAATATATGGAAAAACACTCTCTTAGCCGGCTAGTGGGTGCTCCTCCAGGTTATATAGGGTTTGAACAAGGTGGGCTTCTTACAGAAGCTATCAAAAAACACCCGTATACTGTACTACTATTAGATGAGATTGAAAAAGCACACCCTGATTTAATTAATATTTTACTTCAAATTATGGATAGTGCAACTTTAACAGATAACAATGGCTATAAAGCAAATTTTCAAAATGTAATAATGATTATGACATCAAATATTGGAGCAAATTCTAGAAAAGTTATGGGATTCAATAAAGACAGTTCTCTATCTCAAAATGAAGAATTAAAATCATTCTTTACCCCAGAATTTAGAAATAGATTAGATGCTATTGTAGAATTTGAACAGCTTGATATTAAAGCCATAAAAGATATAGTTAAAAAATTTATAAGTGAGTTAAATAAAGAGCTTAAAAAGAAAAAAATAACTATAAAAATTGATGCTAAAGCGATAAATTTTATTACTAAAAGTGCCTATTCAGTAGAAATGGGTGCAAGACCATTAAAAAGATATATACAAAATAATATTACAAATAAATTGAGTGATGAGATATTATTTGGTAAACTTAAAAACGGTGGTATTGTAAAAGTATCATTTACTAAAGAGTTATTATTAGAGTTTATTAATGATACCACAACTATCAAAGAATGAAATAAAATTTCCTAACCCTAGTGATGCAAATGAAGATGGTATTGTTGCTTGGGGAGGAGATTTAAACCCATCAAGATTAATTTATGCATATCAAAGTGGTATATTTCCATGGTATTCAAAAGGTGATCCAATTATTTGGTGGTCAACTAATCCAAGACTAATTATGGAGCTAGAAGATTTTAAAATAAGTAATTCACTAAAAAAAAGTATTAAAAAATTTAATTATAAATTTGATTCTAACTTTTTACAAGTTATCAGAAATTGTCGTGATATCTCAAGAGGTGATCAAAATGGAACTTGGATTCAAAATGATATCATTGCAGCATATAGTGAATTATATTATATGGGAGTTGCACATAGTGTAGAAAGCTATCAAGATAATAAATTAGTTGGTGGTTTATATGGTGTTGTAGTCGGTAAAATTTTTTGTGGAGAATCCATGTTTTCCTTAGTAAGTGATGCTTCAAAATCGGCATATACAATATTAATTAAACATCTAAAAAAGTGGGGATATGACTTTATAGATTGTCAAGTACCAACAGAGCATCTTAAAAGTTTAGGTGCTAAAGAGGTCTCAAGAGAATACTTTTTAAATAGATTAAAAAAAGTAAATATGGATAATATAGAACATCTCTGGAAAATTGATAAAAATCTAATAAAGTGAAAACAGATAAAGTAAAGTTTTTTTACAAAGCAGTTGTCAAGTGCAAAGGTAAAATACACCAGTAGTGCAAACTAAAAGTGCACCACTTTATTAAGTAAAAAAGATACTATAGCTTCAAATAAATATTTGGAGTAAGTATGATTGATAAAGAGGAATATAC
>JAKISR010000030.1 GCA_021648465.1 Sulfurimonas sp.
AACCCCAAAAGAAGACATAGCTATTTAGGTCATATATCTCCTAATGAGTTTGAAAAAAGATATAATGAAAAGGTTAAAAACAATGTGTTGTTAACTGACTAAATAAGTGTCTCTTAAATAGGGGACACTCCAGGAATCACTAAAAGAACTATAAGCAAGATAGAAAATGGTTTTATAGATGAAGTTGGTATAAAAAAGGTTGAGAGCATTTTAGACCTTTTAGGTTATGAGTTTTCTTTAAGACAAAAAGGTCGTCCTAAAACATTAGAAGAGTTGCAAGATGAACGAAAATAATTTAAATGTATATGTTAACAAAACTATTAATGGTAGTTTAGCTTTTGAGGATGAACAATATGTTTTTAACTATAAGTATGATGCCAACTCTATAGTGTCTTTAACAATGCCCATACGAAAATCTAGTTGGAACTCAAAAAAACTTCATCCTATCTTTGAGATGAATATGCCAGAGGGTTCATTAAGAGAGGTAATAAAAAATCATTTTGCAAAAATTCAAAATATGGATGATATAAATTTTTTAAAACTTATAGGTCCATATATGCTTGGTCGTATAAAGTTTAACAGGATTGTAGCTGAAAAAAAAAGCTAAAATTAGATGATATTTTAAACAACACTAAAGACAATCTTTTTGAAGAACTGATGCAAAAATTCGCAATTCGCTCAGGAGTATCAGGAGTTCAACCAAAACTACTACTAACTGCTCAAAACAAAACTACAATGGCGTTTGAACACTACATAGTAAAGTCTTGGGAGAGTTCATATCCTCAACTAGCCCTTAATGAATACTTTTGTATGAGAGCTGTAAAAAATGCAAATCTTCCTACACCAGAGTTTTATCTAAGTGATGATTTATCCATGTTTATTATGAAACGCTTTGATGTACAAGATAATGGAGAGTATCTTGGATTTGAAGATATGTGTGTACTTACTGCAAGAGCAACAGATGAGAAGTATAATGGTAGTTATGAAGAGGTTGTTAGAGTTATAAAAGATGTTGTAAATCCAACAAAAAAAAAGAATCTCTAAAAATCTTTTTTACTGCACTTGTTATGAATCATCTTTTAAGAAATGGTGATGGACATCTAAAAAACTATGGTGTTATTTATGAAAATGATTTTAAAGATGCAAGACTTACCCCTATATATGATGTTATAACAACAACTATCTATATTAAAAATGATATTCCTGCTTTAAAATTTAGTGATGGTAAACTTTGGTGGAAAGAGAAAACTTACAAAACATTTGCACTTAAGAGTTGTGAGATTTCAAATAAAGAGTACGATGAGATTATACAAACTTGCACAAATGCAATTTTAAAAACAAAAATAGAGATAGATGAGTATATATGTAAAGATGATATAAAAAAATTTCTACAAAAGTTAAAAGATTGTTGGTCTGAGAGAATATAAACTCTAAAACTGAATTTAATTAATACTGCTGATGTAACAATGGAGTAGATAAATCTATATCATACTTAAGTGAAGCATTATATACCTCTTCATTTATAAGATTTGGTGTTTTTAAAAGAAATGAGCGTACTGTTCTTGTTACTTTTGTGCTTGGTAAACTTTCCAAATAAAAATACAGGTCATAACATAGTGCATAATCACCTGTTTCATTTAGATACCACTCAAATGGAACTTTATCATTTATTTTAATCTCTTCTCTTTCAATCGATATCTGATTTACATCATCAAACATACTATTCACATCTTTTTTAAACTTATCAAAATCACACTTTTTTGGATAACCAATCTTATATGAAAGCTTTATGCGAAGTCCATCAGTAGATGCTTTTTTACTTAAGTTATCTACTTTTGACTCAAGAAGTTTTGAATTTTTTATAAGTGTCCTATGATTATTTCTTACATCTAGTAAAATTGTATATATAAATGTAACTCTACTTATAATATACTCATCTCCGTCATCTGAAAACTGCACGACATCACCATCTTCAAGCATTTTAGAGTTTAAAATAACCATTCCATAAAACATATCTGGTGCCCAAATTTGATTTGTTAGAGCTAAAAAAGCAATTATTATCCCAAAAATTCCACTTGTTTTTAGTAATGAATCAAAGTTCCATATATCAAGTATAATATATAAAGATATTATACTTACCAAGACTACACTAATTATATCCACCAAACGACTACTATAAGTATCTATATATGTAACATTATCATCATATGTTTTTTTAATACCAAATTTTCTTCTACTAAAATAAGAAAAAGCATTAAAGAACAATACACTCACATATATTGTAACGAGAGTAAGTGCTATATGACTAAAGATATATTCATAATTTTTTTGAAACATTACTAATATAAAATCTAAAATATGAAAAAACAAAAATAGTAAATTCAAAACTCTAAACAGAGTTAATTGAAACTCATTTTCAGACTTTGTTTTAAAAAGAGACACGATGTATTTAGAAAGTAGTAATAAAACCAAATTTGCAACTAAGATAGATAGGCGAAACCACAATTCAGTATTTGTAAATGATAAAAAAAGCAAATTTTCGTTCATCTGGTATTTTACCTATTATTTATAAAATAAAAATAAAAATTAATTATTTCAATAGATTAACTACTTTTTTCGATAGAGAATAAAATGTAGTTAATTTGCCACCAAATATATGTAGTACTTTACTATTTCTAATATTATGAAGATCAAGCTTATACTCTCTTGACATATCAGTAGGATTTTCCTTAGCATGAATAAGAGATCTTGTACCTATATATGAATATGCAATATCATCTGCTGATATATGCTTTTTAAGATACTTATTGCTCATCTTTATTAAGTACGCTATTTCTTCTTGATTGATTTTTATATTATCAATATCAACTGTTTCTACTCTTTCAGTTGTTCCTATTATTGTTTTTCCATTATCTGGAATCATAAAAAATACTCTTTTAGCATCAGTTTGTAAAAACAGATGCTCACTTACGACTAAAGAAGGAAGTACTATATGTATTCCACTAACTTTTGCGATTGAATAATTTGAAGGAAGTGAGAAGTGATTATTTACTTCATCTATCCAAGCACCTGATGCATTTATGAGAGTATTGGTATTTATTTCATTAGAATTTATATTTAGAATTATTTTTTTATCATCTATAAAAAGTGTCTTTATTTTAGAATCTTGCAAAATTTCAACTCCACTATCTTGTGCCTGTGTCGCTATAAGTTTTGTTAATTCTAAATCATTTGTATGTCCATCAAAGTACTTAAAAACATGACAAAGTTCTTTAGTATTTATATTTGGAAAAATATTTTTAAACTCCTCTATTGAGATATTTTTATGAGGTGCTTCATATCCTGATAATAAGTCATAAACAGATAGTCCAATTTTTATAATCCACCATGGACGTGGAGTATTTTTATATATAGGTATATAAAATGGTACTAATTTTACAAGTTGTGGATAGTTTTTTATAAGGTATCTTCTATCATGAAGTGATTCTTTTACAAGTGAAAGATTAAATTGTTCAAGATATCTCAAACCTCCATGAATAAGGCGAGATGATTTTGAGGAAGTTCCACCTCCTATACTACCTTTATCTATCAAAAGAACAGATTTATTGGTTTGTGAAATCTCTTTTGCTATAGCACAACCATTTATACCTGCACCAATAATTATGGTATCATAGTTTTTTTTCATCATTAAAGTATTGTATCAAAAAAAAGGTTTTATTATGAATATAATTGCACATAGAGGATATAGTAAAAACTATCCAGAAAATACAATTTTAGCTTTTGAAAAAGCAATAAAAATTGGCTGTGATATGATAGAAACGGATGTTAGACTGAGTAAAGATCTTATTCCTATACTTTTTCACGATGACACATTAAACAGATGTGCAAATGTAGATGCAAGTGTTGAAGACAAATCATTAAATGAGCTTTTAAAGTTAGATATAGGGTTATGGTTCTCAAAAGAATTTAAAAATCAAAAAATTCCCACACTTGCTAATCTAATAAAAACTATAAATAAAAGAGTAACATTAATTTTAGAACTAAAATATCAGCAAAAAAATTTTAAAACTTTATGTAAAAAAGTTATTAAACAAATCAAAGGAAAGGAATCTTGGATAGAAGTTTCATCTTTTGATGACAAGATTTTAGACTTTATTTATCAACTTAATCCATCTACTTTATTACATAAATTAATTGATGATAAAACTATTTTAGAGTCTTTTAATTTTTATACAAAATATAAAAAAATTTCATATTTTGATATCAATGTAGAACTAAAAGAGCATTCAGTTACAAAAAAACTAATACCCTCTAATAATATTATTCTCTGGACAGTTGATGAATATGATATTTCAAAAGAAGTACAAGATGGACTATATGGTGCTATGGCAAATAATCCATTATTATTATCAATATATAAACATGGCACCACTAAAAACAACTAATTATTATTTATATTTTTACAAATTATGATACACTTTTATCCATAAAGTGAGAAACATAATGAATAGAAAGCATCTTAAGCATAAATTATCTACTTTAGCATTATCTATGTTTAGAAAAGATTTTTTTGGTATCTATCATGGATCAATCTCTGCTAAAGTAGAGTCAAATTGTTTTATTATTAATACAAAAGAAGCTATTTTTGATGCAATTAATGAAGATAGCTTAATTGAGTTATATTTTAAAAAAGATTATAGATGGAATCAAGCTAGTTTAGATGCAAATATTCACCATAGTATATACTCACAAATGTCTGATGCTAAATTTATTAGCTTTAGCATGCCCCCTTTTACAGTAGCTTACTCATTAAATCACAATATTATAGTTCCAAAAGATTATTTTGGTTATAAAGAAATAGGTTCCATAGAAATTGTCAATCCAAAACAATTTGATGATTGGTATGAAAGAGCTCAAAGTGAGATTGCCTACTATTTTTTAAGTAAAAAAACGGATATTATGGTTATAAGAGGTTATGGGATTTACACTTTTAACAGAGATTTACATGAGATGGCTAAAAAAATTGCTATTTTAGAAAAAAGTTGTAGACTTTTACTTCTTGATAGCTCTAAAGTAGACTCTAGTTTTGATTAGTTAATTTCTTTATAGCTTCATAAGCCGTATCCATCATTTTATCAATCTCTTTATTTGTTATAACATAAGGTGGCATAAAGTAAACAACATGACCTAATGGACGAAGTAATACCCCATTATCAAGTCCATATTGATAAACTTTTAATCCTATTCTTTCTTCAGGTTTATAGCCTTTTAATTCAACTACACATATCATCCCTGTTTGTCTGATAGAATCAACATTTTTAAGCTTTTTAAATTTTTGAAGTTTTTCACTCATATATTTAGCCGTTATTCTATTTTTCTCAATTACATCATCTCTCTCAAAGATATCAAGAGTAGCATTTGCAGCAGCACATGCAAGAGCATTTCCAGTATAAGAATGAGAGTGCAGAAATGCTTTATTTTCACTATAGTCACAATAAAACTTTGCATATATCTCATCTGTTGTAAGTACAACTGAAAGTGGTAAATAACCACCAGTCAAGCCTTTTGAGAGAACTATGAAATCTGGTGTAATACCTGCTTTTTGACACGCAAACAATTCACCTGTTCTACCAAAACCAACCATCACTTCATCAGCAATAAGGTGGATATCATATTTAGTACAAATATCACGAACAAGTATTAAAAACTCTTCATGGTACATATGCATATATCCAGCACCTTGAACTAATGGTTCTAAAATAATTGCACTGATATCATTTGACCTTTTTTCACATAATTTCTCAAACTTGTTTGCCGCTTCTTTAGCAGCTTCTATGCTCATATCTATCGGAACAGGTGTTTGGATAGTCTCTATAAGAAGTGGTGCGTATGTGTCTTTGTAAAGTTTTACATCGCCAACACTCAAAGCACCTATTGTTTCACCATGATATGAGTTTGTTAGTGATACAAAAATCTTCTTCTCTTTGTCATCATTTTTATGTGCATGATAACTCATTTTAAGTGCTACTTCAACAGCACTTGAACCATTATCTGCATAAAAACATTTACTTAATCCATCTGGTGTTAGTTTTACTAGTCTTTCTGATAATTTTATAATACTTTCATGTGTAAAACCTGCTAGTATGACATGTTCTAAAGTATCTAATTGTTCTTTTATTTTTTTATTTATATAACTGTTAGTATGCCCAAATATATTTACCCACCAACTACTAACAGCATCTATATATGTGTTAGCTTCAAAATCTTCTAAATAAATTCCATAGGCTTTTTTTATTGGAATTAGCGGAAGTGTTTCATGATCTTTCATTTGAGTACATGGATGCCATAACACAACGAGGTCTCTATTTTTCAATTCTTCATTTTTCATATGCAAATTATAGCTTTGCAAACTGTAATTTAGCAAGTTTTAATAAGAATTTACATAGAATTACAAAAAATATTGTACATAAGGTAATAAATCAGATGATAATATGGATGCAAAGACATAAAAAATGGCTTATAATTACTATTTGGATTTCAACCATAGCTTTTGTTGGAGCAGGTTTTGTTGGCTGGGGACAATATGATTATGGAGACAGAGCTGGTGCTGTAGCAAAAGTTGGAACTGTAGAAATTACAATGGGTGATCTTCAAAAAGGTTATTCAAATCTTTATAATCAATATAGTGAAATGTTCCAAGGAGAATTTGATGAAGAAAAAGCAAAAAGTTTTGGTCTTCGTCAACAAGCTTTAAAACACTTAACACAACAAGCTCTTGTTATAAATCTTGCAAAATCTTATAATCTTCAAGTTAGTGATGCTGAACTTTTAGCTGAAATTAAAACACAAAAATATTTTTTAAAAGATGGTGAATTTAATAAAGCAATTTATAAAGAAACTCTCTCAAGAAACAGCATGAGTCCTCAAGAGTATGAAGCAGATGTAAAAAAAGAGCTATTAATCCAAAAAGTTCTTAAACTTATACCTGTGGATACAAAAGCAAATGAATTAAAAATATTAGACATGGCAACAAATGTAGCTGATAAAATTGAGTATAAAGTTTTAAGTGCTAAAAGAATAAATGTTGATACTTCTGATAAATTTTTAAAACCTTTTTGGGAAACAAAACAGTATGATTTTATGAGCGAAGTTTCTTATGATGTTGAATATATTAAACAAGATAAATTAGCTTTAGAATTCGATGAAGCAAAGTTAAGTATGCACTATAATGACAATAAAACTCGTTTTAAAGATAGCGAAGGGAAAATTTTACTTTTTGATTTAGCTAAGGATAAAGTAAAAGATGCACTTAATGCAAAAGAAACAAAAAAAGAAGCTCTAAGAACATATATAGCGTATAAAAAAGGAAAACTTGAAAATGCAAATATTCAAATATCAACTATCTCTGCATCATCAAATCCATTTAACGCAAAACTTCTTGAAAAATTATCAAAACTAACTTCAATATCTCCGTATATAAAACCTTTTATGATAGATGGGTATTACTACTCTTTTAAACTTGTTAAAACAAACCCTTCTCAGCCAAAAACTTACGATAAAGCAAAAACTGAAGTAATAGATATTTTTATTCAAGAACAAAGAAGAGCAAAACTACTTGAACTAGCAAAAAATTCTGTTGCTTCATTTAAAGGTGAAACTACCGATTTTATTACTGGAAATGATATAGAGCAACTAACAGAATTAAGTACAAATGATGCAAAGGAGTTTTTGATGGCACTTTTTACTTCTCAAAATAAAAGAGGTTTTATTCCTTTAGAAAGTGGAAATATTGTTATATATAACATTTTGGAACAAAAACTGCTTAATAACACTAACATTAGTTCTGACAATCCAATTGTTAGACTAAAGAGTGCTATGTTTAATGAAGGTTTAATTAAAAAGCTTCAAAACGAGTACAAAACTGAGATTTTTATCCAAGGACTCTAAGTGAGTAGAACTGTTTTAGCCATTGATATTGGTTCAACTAAGATATGTGCAGTTATAGCTGAAATAGCTGACGACAATTCAATAGCTATAACTGGTGCTGGAACTTCTAAAGCTCAGGGTCTTAAAAAAGGAAGTATAACAAACATAGAGTTAGCTTCTAAATCTATTAGAACTGCACTTAATGACGCTAAAAGAGTATCTGGAAGTGATGTCAAAACTGCTATTGTTTCCATATCTGGAGCTTATACAAAAAGTTTGAACTCTAGTGGTATCGTAAATATTCAAAGTAAAGAAGTTACTTTTAAAGAGATAGAGAGAGTTATGCAAACCTCTTTGTATAACGCTAATATACCAAATGAATATGATGTTTTACATGCTCTTCCATATAACTTTAAAGTTGATGATCAAGATTTTATAGAAGATCCACTTGGAATGAATGCTTCAAGACTTGAAGTAGATACCCATATAATTACTACTCAAAAATCTAATTTAAATAATCTTAAAAAAGCTGTTTTAGGTGCAGGTGTCGAAGTTGAAAATGTAGTTTTAACAGGTTATGCTTCATCTATTGCCACACTTAATGAGGATGAAAAAGAGTTAGGTGTAGCAATTATTGATATGGGCGGTAATACTAGTAATATTATCATTCACTCTGGTAATTCTATAAGATATAATGACTTCTTGGGCGTTGGGTCAAATCATGTGACAAGTGATTTATCGATGGCACTACACACTCCACTAAATATAGCAGATAATGTAAAACTCAACTATGGATCTTTGCTTACTCCAAGTAATGATTTAATAGAATTACCTGTAATTGGTGATGAAACAACTACTCATGAAGTATCTCTTGAAGTAGTGCATAACGTAGTTTTTGCTAGGGCGGAAGAAACTTTAATGATTTTAGATCAGTTTATAGAAAACAGTGGTCTTAAAGACAAAATTGGTGCTGGTATAGTACTAACTGGTGGATTTTCTAAGATGGAAGGTATAAGAGATTTAGCTATAGCAACGTTTGGTTCAATCCCAGTTAGGTTAGCAAAACCTAAGGAGATGAATGGACTTTTTGATAATCTTCGCTCACCAGAGTATTCAAGTGCGATAGGTCTTATTATGTATTCTGCTTCTGCATATACTCAATACGAAATTGATATAAACAAAAGAGTAAGACATACAAATGAAACACCTTTCGGACACACTAAAGTGAACCTTTCGGATGAGTTCGATATTCCTACTCCTCCAACTTACGAAGAAAAAGAAAAAATGGTTACTCTTCCATCAAAAAAAGATAAAAAGAGTGATAAAGCAGGATCTTTTAGTAAATTTTGGAACTGGGCTACCCAGTTATTTTAAGGAGAACATATATGGAACCATTTTTAGTTGAAGAAGCAAGTAATATTAACGGAGCGAGAATAGTAGCTGTTGGCGTTGGTGGCGGCGGCGGTAACATGATTGGTCATATGGTTAATGAAAATGTTAGTGGTATTGAACTAATTATGATAAATACTGATGCTCAAGCTTTAAAAGATACGGGTGTATTTACTATCCAAATAGGTAGTAAATTAACTAAAGGTCTCGGTGCTGGAATGAAGCCAGATATTGGCAAAGAATCTGCACTTGAAAATTATGAAGAGATAAGAAGTGCTCTAGAGGGTGCTGATATAGTATTTATTTCAGCTGGTTTAGGTGGTGGTACTGGTACTGGTGCTGCTCCTGTTGTTGCAAAAATTGCAAAAGAGGTTGGTGCTCTTACTGTCTCAATTGTTACAAAACCTTTTATGTTTGAAGGTCCAAAAAGAACTAAAATTGCTAAAGCAGGGCTTGATGAACTTAAAAAAGAGAGTGACTCTATTGTAGTTATTCCAAATGATAAACTCCTTTCAATCATAGATAGAAAACTTGGTATAAAAGACAGCTTTAAAATTGTTGATGGTGTTTTAGCTCAAGCAGTAAGTGGTACATCTGGTGTTATTTTATCAAATGGTGATAATGACATCAACCTCGACTTTGCTGATTTACAAACCGTTATGAGCCATAGAGGTATGGCACTTATGGGTGTTGGTGAACATGAAGGTGAAAATGCAGCTTATGAAGCTATAAAATCAGCTATTGAATCACCTTTATTAGATAATATGTCTATTAATGGGGCTATGGGTGTATTAGTACACTTTAATATGCATCCGAACTTTCCTATGATGGAAACATCTGAAGCTATGATTGTAGTTCAAGAGAGCGCACATGAAGATGCAGAAGTTATGTTTGGTACTTCTACTGACGATTCACTTCCTGAGAATTATGTTAAGATAACTATCGTTGCTACTGGTTTTGAAAAAGATTTAAATACTGGCACAAATAATGACAATTTTGTTAGTGAAACACCTGCTCCAGTCACAATTACTCGTCCTAGACTTGTCGTTGGCGGTGATTTAGATGCTAGTCACTTAGATATCCCTTCATATATGAGACAGCAACAAGACTAAATTTTATTAAAAAGTTAGATTTTAAAGGGTTTAAAAATCTAACTTCTCAATTTTTAGAACTCTAAATTTTGTAAGCTCTTTATTTTCTTCAAGCCCTAGTTTTTTAGCTCCCTCCTTTGAAATTCTTTGAACTCCTAGAGTTAATATTAATCTATCACCTTTTTTAATTACTTTAGAAAATAAAACATCTCTTTTAGCATATATCAATGTGTCTTTAGAGGCTTCATCTGCTTCCCATGGCATAACTTCCTTGGAATCTTTTGATAATATTCTTTCAAAGATAAAGGGTTCTAACTTTATAGTTTTTGAATCTCTAATAATTTCAGCTTTTAATATCCCTTGTCTAAATGCTTGTCCAAACAGAGCATGATTTGCTTTATTCACTACAAGAACATTAAAACCATCATCTAATTTTGATACTTTAAAGTCAATATACTTACCCATAAGATCACGTTTAAGATAAATTCCTGCTATTCCATGGTACGCATGAGTTTTTGTCTCATTAATTGCTGCTTTTGTTCCAGGAATTTGTGGCATATGACATGAGACACAGCTATTTTCATCTTTTTCATCTATAGCTGCATCTAACATAGTAATATCAAAACTATGTTTATTGTTTACATGTGAATGACATCCCATACACACATTTCCATCATAATAAGTTTCATTATCATAGTCGATTTTATGAAAAGGTGAACTCTCAGGTTCTTTTACAAGTCCAAACCATGAAGTAACTGTTTTATATTCAACTTTACCCTCTAAACTTTTTTCAGCTGTGTAATATTCACGCAATTTCATATCAGAATTTATATTTGTATTTGAGCTATCTCCTTCTTGAATATCTTTAATAGTATGACAATATACACATGATATAGGTTCATGGATTTGTATATCATTTTCTGTAAGTTTACCATTATTTAAAGACTCTAAATCACTTGGAGAGTGACATTTAGCACATGTGTAGCCTTTTTCATCTTTAGGATATCTTTCCCACATAGCTTTATGGATAGGATTATTGTATATTGAAGATTTTCTATGGGAAGATTCATAATATTCTTTATATATTATAGGATGACAATTTTGACAAATTTTACTTTCATTTGCATGTAATGAGCCAACAAATAGCACTAACGATATAAATAAAAATACTTTTTTCATAATGTTTTTCCATAATTTAAATTTATATATCTTAACTAAGAAAATTTATTATGCAATTGATATGTATCAGTAATTATTCAAAATATTTTAATAACGCATCTTGATTTATAAATTTTGTTTTTACATTTATTATCTCTTGATCTTTGAAAAATTTCAAAATTCTAGATAATGTTTCTGGGGAAACTCCTAATATTTCTGCTATTTCTATATTTTTAGTATCAAAAAAAGTATCTGAATGATTGTATATATACTTTGCTACTCTCTCACGTGAATCTAAAACTAAATTTGTAGAA
Organism: Sulfurimonas sp.; assembly: GCA_021648465.1. Lineage (GTDB taxonomy): Bacteria > Campylobacterota > Campylobacteria > Campylobacterales > Sulfurimonadaceae > Sulfurimonas. Next base: position 11,879 of record JAKISR010000030.1, read on the forward strand.
ATTATATTTTCCAAATTTTTAATCTTTTTAATTAATGATGTTTGAATATTAAATGCCATATTTGGATTTGAAACAATAATTCCTTTTAGTTTTTCAAAATCAATTTTTAAAACTTCTACATCACTATATGCTTTTGCAGTAGCTGGATATGGTATCTCTTCAAAATTTGCAACTTCACCAATAAGCTCATTTTCATGAAAATATTTTAATACAATCTCTTTGTGACTTGATGATGTTTTGTAAAGCTTTATAACACCTTTAGCTAAAAGATATAAAAATCTTGACTCATCGCCTTCATAAAATACTATATTATTTTTAGCTATTTTTTGTACTGTTGTAAAATTTTCTATTTTATTTACTGTGTCTTCATCTATATTTTTAAAAAGAACTATATTTTTTATGTACGTTTTCATTCTAGATCTCCTTAAAATTACAAGTTTCTTTTAAAGTAAAACACCGTTTTTTATATAATACACTATTATAATTAATGATAATAATATAACATAAAGAGAATTAAAAATAAGTGATATTTTATAGTTTTTTCTTGATTTTTTTAATAATGCAACACTTAAACCATAAAATGTACCAATAAAGAGCAACAAATATATCAAGTAGCCTATATAGTTATATTCACTCTTTAAAAAGCATAATGGGCAATGGTGAGATGGAAGTTCATAAATATATGTACCAAAAAAAGCTATTAAAGTTATAAGAGCTGTAACTATAAATATAATATTTGACAATGCAAATAGATATCTATTTTTAAAAAAATAGAAAATAATTATTAAGAAAAAATTACCATAAAAAATGCTTAATAATATTTTTGTATTAAGTGAAAAAATGGTTGATATAGCTGAAGTTGAAGAACTAGAATATATACTTGAACAACAACTAACCAACTTGTTGATATCAATTGAGTAAAACATTATCCCCTCTAAAGCGATTTCAACCATAAAAAATAGATATAAAGCTATATAAATTCCAAACTTAAGTTTTGTATATAGCTGTTTTTCATCTTTTTTATCTTGTTGGTGCAGTTTTAACCAGTATGCAAATAAATAAAGATTAAGTATTTTTAGAACTATAAGATAAGTTCCATACTCTGTAGCATCTATAACTCCAGCTGAACACATTGCACCAGTTAAAATATTTGAAATTTTATCAAGTGTAAATATAAAAAATAAAAATAGTGGGATTTTTATAAAAAAAATATACTTTATAACTATTGCATTTAAAAAACTATATTTCTCTAGTTGGTATTGCTTCTGGTTTGTTGAATTCATATCCCAATTTAAATATATTTTAACACTTAAAACAAATGCTATGGTCGCAAATATAACAAATAAAACATTTAAAATACTTAGTGTTAAAACTTCAGGAGTTAGAAGCATTAAGAGATACTTCCTTGATATATTTTTATCTCTTTATCTACTATATTAAAATTAAAAAATAAAGGATCATGTGTTGCTATTATGATAGTTTTACCTTGAAATTTTAACTCTTTTAAAATCTCTATAAAAGCTAAAGAGAGCTTTTCATCTAAGTTTGCTGTAGGTTCATCTGCTAAAATTATTTTAGGAGAGTTTATATTTGCTCTAGCAATTGCAACTCTTTGTTGTTCACCACCAGATAAATTTTTTACTAATACATTCTCTTTATGCTCTATATGAAACATCTTTATAACATTTTGCAATTTAGTATTTAAAACGTCTATATTTAAGTTCATTGGGATTAATGGTAAAATAATATTATCTCTTACACTTAAAGAATTTATAAGATTATATTTTTGAAATATAAAGCCTATGTTATTTTGTCTAAAGTCAGATGCAAAATTATCTGGAAGTTTTGAAATTCTTTTAGAATCAACTATAACTTCACCAGAGGTAGGTTTACTCAAAGCTGCTATAAGTGAGAGTAAGGTACTTTTTCCACTTCCACTAGAGCCTTTTATAATGACTAATTCACCCTCGCCTATTTTTATATTTATATTTTTTAATGCTGTTATAGTATTGTTTTTATTAATCTCATATTTTTTTGTTATATTTTTTAATTCTATCATCTTATAACCTCGTCAGCTTCGAGTGTAGCACTTCTCCAAGATGGAATTATAGTTGCAGCTATATATATTGGCACACTTAAAAAAAAGATAAGAGCTAAAGTTTGTATATCAAAAACGAATGGAAGTTCAAACGATGGTTTTAGCTCTGAATAACCTATAAATATATTTTTTAGTAATGGAGCTTGAAAAATATATACAAATGCAAAAGATAATAACAAACCTAAGAGATATGCAAAAAATGAGACTATAAATCCTTCATAAAACTTAGCTTTTAAAACATCTTCAACTCTCCAACCTATGGCCTTTAGTACCCCAACTTCCCTCTTTTCTTCACTACTAAGTCCACTTAATTTATCATATATAATTATAAAAAATGTAAAAAGTGAGATAATGAAAAGAGCTAAAAACAAACCACTTTTATAATTGAAAATATTTTGATAACTGATTTTGAGATCATCCTTAGTTATCACTTTCGTATCTGGATATTGTTGTTTAATTTTTTGAGCTATTGTTGCTATCTCATCAACATTTGGAATTTTTACAACTATATCAGTTGCATGTGCAGATGGCATATCAAAAATTTCTCTAGCATTATTTATACTCATCACTATCATATCATTTGATTCTAACTCTGTATCAGCACTAAAAACTCCAGATATTTCCATCTTTTTTATACTTCCATCTGGCTTTATAAAGTTAAAATACTCTTTATAGTAGTTTTTGCTCATTATTCGATTTACACCCTTTCCAATGAGCATGGAATCTTTGCTAAAATCTAATGTTGTCGCAATTTTTTCTAAAGTATCTTTATACTGCTCTTCATATTCATCAATCCCTACAATACTAAAATTAGTTTTAGAATTATAAAAATAATAATATCCCCAAACTCTAGGAATAGCACTTTTAACACCTGTAATATTTAAAAGATTGTCTGCCATGTCAATATCAATGTCATAATGACGTCCAGCCTTAGATTTTTGAACTATTATCTCAGGAAGTGACTTTAGTGTAGCATTTAGTTCATGTTTTATAGAATTTGTTATAAGAAATACAGAGCTTAGTAAAAATATTAAAATTGTTAAAATAATAGTTATAAAAAAAGTTTTATGCTTTTGTCTAAGAAGAGAATTTATTGCATACTCTACTAAATAGATATTAATCTTAGAACTCATTGTTACTCTTAATAGTTGAGTGAAAATATACAAATGAAGATGATTTATACTCTCTTAATACTCCGTCATCACTATATATAGAAAAAACATCACTTAAGCTTCTGTGTCTAATGTATTTTGTATCTGTTAATATTGCTAAATCTGGCATACCAGATAATTTTACAAATAACAATTTAGTATTTAACATTTTATCTGTTATAGTTTTTGTAGAATATATATAGATACCTTCTATACATAGCAATATTAAAAGACTTATAAAGCTTAATAAAACTAAATTACTTTTTTTATTCATCTAGCTTGTATACTTCTTTTTTATTTATCTCACTAAATTTTAAAATTTTAAGTGCTTTATGGTCAATACTAAACACCTCTGCTTCACTTTTATTTTTAAAAGGTATCAACTCATCACCCATTGGACCATAAACATCACTACCAATTACAAAGTAAGCTTTACGAGCGTTTATAACATCTTGTGAATAATAATCTGTAACTAAAATCTTAGAAATATTATCTGTATGCAAAAAAAAGTATTTCATCATATCTTTTACACCATCAAAGGTATAGTGAGTGTCTATATAATAAATTTGTGCTGCCCATTTTTCATATTTATAAACAAACATACCACAAATTGGACATTTATCATCTTTAGTTATTTTAATTGTGTCATTATCGTTTTTTTCTGTAGATATATAGATAAAGAGTGATTGTTTTTGTTTATTATTAAGAGATTTGCATTGATTTAGTTTTTTATAATTTTGAATATTTGTGTTTTTTTTACAGGCTTTATAAAAAATCTTTTCACCAATATAATACATTTTTAGTTTTTTTTTATCTGTTAAAGTAGTCTTTTCTTCGATGTTTTTTGCGTGTAAATTTAAAAATGTAGTGGTTAAAATAACCATAAGAGGTAAAATTATATTCATAAATATAATTTTACCCTAATTTAATGATTATTTAAAAGGTCTAGAATATATATTTAAGTCCTAGCATTACACCTTGACCTCTAGTACTAATAACATCAGCATGCTCTACTTCAAATACAACTTCCATATTATCAGCAAATTTATACTCTACACCAGCAGCAAAAATATTACCATTTACAGTATCTTTAAAACCATTTTTTGCAAGTTTTATTACTTCATACTCATAGGCATGTCCAAATTTTGCAAAACCGCGTAGATGACCAATAATATTTCTTGAATATACAACAACTACACCATAAGTTGTATACTCTGCATCACCATTATATGTTACTCCACTGTATGTATGAGATACATCAGCTTCTGCATAAGTTAATGCTACTTCCAAAGCAAAATTTGATGTTAAAGCATATCCTATATCAATACCTATACCAGCTCCAGCATCACCATCATAATTCTTACCATTATGTACAGTTTTATCACCTACTATAATTAATGCTTTTGGAACAACATAAAAACCAGGTCCACTAGCTGCATTTGCACTTTGAGAAAGTACTAAAAGTGCTACTGCACCAACTATTATTTTACTTAATAAATCTTTCATCTAAATCCCCTGTTTATTATTCTTTTTGAATTGCTTATATTATAGTATTTACTATAATATTCACTTGATAAAAAACAAATAAGAATGATTTAACAAAACAACTTACAAATTGCTACTAAAATACACACTGAAATAAATTATTTAATTACATATTGTTATAATAAAAATCTATAATTTAATAAATAATTTATTTTTTTAATGTATACTAAATTCTATAAAGGACTTTATATGCGTATTTTTCTTACAATATTAATATTTGTTACAGGTGTACATGCAAACATATTTACAAACAAAGAGCAATCTGATGCTGCTGCTTATATGGATGCTTTAAAAGATTTAATAGTATCTACACAAAGAACAAGAGGTGTTACAAGTGCTTACTTAAATGGAAATCACTCGGCAATAGTTGTTATATATTCATATAGAGAAGATATGAAAAAAGCTATAGGGAAAATGGAATCTTTGCCTCTTTCTTCAGATCCTATCATAAGTAATAGGGCAACAGCTCTAAGTTTATCATTAATTAAACTTAATCAAGAAGCATTAGAAATTACTCCTAAAGAATCATTTGATCGTCATTGTGAAAATATTTCACAAGCATTAATGCTTGCACAAACAGTAAGTAAAAAAGGGTTTCAAAACTTAAATGCTTTTAGTAAAAACACTTCTGGTATCATGCTTGAAACTATTTTACCACTCTCAGAATCTCTTGGTCAATTACGTGCATTTGGAAGTGGTATAGCTGCTAAAAAAAATATTACAAAAAATGATAATTATAAAGTAGAAGCATTACTTCAAGAGATAAAATCATTAAGTGCTAAATTACATGAAGAGCTAACTGCTACTGCTCATCAATACAAAAATAAATATAATGTAAATTTAAATACAGAATTACTTAAGGTTGAAAATATTATAAAAACATTTTCTAAATTTACAAGAAAAGAGCTAATTACAAAAAATATTTCCATTGATTCTATGACTTATTTTAATGAGGGAACAAATACTGTTGATAGTGTAATTCGTCTTTTTGATATTAATAGCAAAGCTATTGCATCAGATTCAAAAGGATGGTTTTAAGAGCACCTAAGAAGCATTAATCTTCTTATAAAAAGTATAAGAAGTGCGATAGCTAAAATTTTAAAATCTAATTCACTTGCCATATGAAGATTAGCAAATGTATCACTCTGTGTGGCTTCTGGTCCCATCGCCTGCATAGAGAGTATTTTTGGTGAATAAACACCACTAAACATAAGTGAAGAAAAAACTGCTGTTACGCTACTGATAAAAACAATAGTATCTCTTTGCCCTAGCTTATACATATATAATTCATATAATGCTACAAAAAAAGCTACAAAAGAAATCCAATATGAAAAACGATGAAAAATCTCACCCATTATAATTCCAGCATTATAATTATCAATTATCATATCTACAAGTATTTTATCTGTATGAAATACGACTGGAGCAACAAAAGCACCCAGAACCATAACTGCTCCAAAAGATGCTGCTAATATAATTAGATAACTAAAATCTACATATATGTTTTTTTTCAAATTATAACCTTAGAGTAAAGCCTCTATTAAAATCACTATAATCTTTATAAAATTCTAGCGAAAAGAATGAATCAGTCTTTAAATATTTTCGTATTTTATCCTTTTGGTCATAACCTATTTCACATGTAAAGAAGTTAATATTTGAATTTAAGACTTCATCAAGAAGTTTTTTAATTATTTCATCTCCTATAAAACCACCAAATAAGGCATTTTGAGGCTCATATGATAAATTTAATTCTAGTTTTTCATCATCAGCAATATATGGAGGATTTGAAATTAAATAATCTATATCTTCACCTATTGGTTCTAAAAGTGAACCAAGTCGTAGCTTAATTCTATCATTAAGTCCAAATTTTTGTATATTCTGTTGTGCAATATTTAGTGCATCTTGAGATATATCAACAGCAATAAATTCAGCATTTGGAAGTTTTTTTGCAAGTATTATAGAAATTATCCCACTCCCTATCCCAACCTCTACAAATTTTATAACTGAATTTTTATCTTTTATATTTTTTAATACTTCATCAATTAAAAGTTCTGTTTCTGGACGAGGTATTAAAGCTCCAGATGCTATATAAAACTCTTCAGAATAAAAACTTACACTATTTATAATGTATTCTAACGGTTCATTTTTAGCTCTTCTATTTACCCAATCAAAAAGTTTATCTATTTTTTGAACTTCTATGTTTTGATTAGTTATAAGCCATAGTTCATCAACACTTAGATGTGCCATAAGAAGTAGTTGTGCTTCTCTAGATGCTCTTTTGATTTTATGAGCATCTAAAGTTTGTGTAATCTCTTTTAAAATATATTTTACTAGATATTTGCTTGGCATGAAGCCTCTAATGCAGTTTTATCTAATTCTCCAACATCTATACCTAACTCTTTTAGTCTCTCTAAAACAGGAGGATGCGTATAATGAAAAAAGATATATATAGGATGAGATAATGGAAAACTTTTGTTTTCAGTCACAAGTTTTTTAAGAGCATTTGCAAGTTCTATTTCTCCACCAACTCCAGCTAATTTACTCCCCATTTTATCTGCTTCATACTCATTATGTCTACTAACTATCCCCATAATAGGCATCATTAAAAAACCTAAAACTGGCATAAAAAGCATTAAAAGTATCATAATAACATAAGGAGATTGAGATAAACCTAATTCAAAATATAATGAATTTGGTAAATTTCCAAAAATTGCAAACATTGCAAAAAGCATACCACCAATTAAAGCAATATTTTTATATATATCTCCATGTGCAAAATGACCGAGCTCATGCCCTAAAACAGCTAAAAGCTCTTTAGTTGATAGTTTTTCTATAAGAGTGTCATATAAAACAACTTTTTTAGCTTTTCCAAAACCACCAAAATAAGCATTAAGTCTTGAGTCTCTTTTACTTGCATCACTAACAAATACACCAGAGCTTACAAAACCTGTTTTATCCATAAGAGTTTTTATCTCACTATCTAATGTTTCATCTTTAAGTGGAGTAAGTTTATCAAAAAAAACAGCTCTAAAAGCTGGATAAAGCATATTTATAAGTACTACAACTCCAAATATAAAAATAAAACTCCATAACCACCATAAAGTAAAACTTGCAATGATAAGATAGATTCCCCAAACAACTAAAGAGCCAAAAATAAGTGTCATTATAAATGAAATAAGAGTATCTTTTATCCACTGACCCATACTTGATTTATTAAAACCAAATTTTTCATCTAAAATAAATTTTTCATAGTATCCAAATGGTAAAGAGATGATAGAGTTTATAACTATAAAACTCATCACAACACTTATAGTCATTAAAGCTTCATTTGCAAAGAAAAAAGTACTCTCTAAATATTTTATCCCTAAACCTATCCAGATTATAAACACAATATAATCCAAAAATGCACTAGCAATACTCATCTTTTCTTTTGCAATACTATAATCACCAGCTTTTAAAAAATCTGTGCTTGAGAGTAAAACAGCTGTGCCTCTTTTTGCTTTGTTTACATAACCAATCTGCATAACACTTGTATAGATTGTAAGAAGTACAAAAAGAGTATATATAGCAACTATAAGTGTTAACATCTATTAAGATCCTCTTTTATATAATCAACAACTTTTGATTCAAGAGTTACAGCTTTTATAAGCTCTACTACCTTTAAGTGTTCATGGTGAATGGCGTAAGCTTTTAAATCCTTTTTTGTATTAAATGTTGAATAAAGTGAGAGATCAAAAGCTCTTTGGCTACGAGAAAAATCAATTCCAACTTCTATAAAATTAAGCTCTGGAATTAACTTAACTAGTGCATTTAACTTAACTGTTACCTCTTTTAAATTTTCATCTTTATTTTCATCTTTAAATCTAAACAATACTATATGAACTATCATTATTTGCCTTTAAAATTATTAATGGAATTTTATCTAAAAAAGATAAAATGTGCTTATGAAAAGATTATTAAAAGAGTTTTACGGTGTTAGTGTACTGTTTTTTTAGGATATCCATTTCTTTATACTCATGGACTTGATGAAAATTTTATATTTTACTTTATACTTCTTATTATAAAAGATTTTTACATGATGTACAAAAGAAAAAAAGACAGATAAAAAACTAAAAATAACCTTTTAACTAAAGAATTCCTTTCCAAAAAAATTCAGCTATTAGAACTATTAGTCCTATCCCAACTAAATTCAAAACTATTCCATATCTTGCCATATCTTTTATACTTACAACTCCACTACTCATGGCTATGGCATTTGGTGCTGTAGCAATTGGAAGCATAAAGGCATAACTAGCACAAACTGTTGCTATCATCATAAATAGAGTTGTATTTAACCCTGTTTGTTCTGCTACTGAGTAAATTACTGGAAGCATTATAGATATAAGTGCTGTATTTGATGTTATCTCTGTTGTAAAAGTTATGAGCATCGCTACACTAAGTATGATAAGTATTGGAGGAAGTTGCGTCATTACAATAAGATATGATGCAACTTCATCAGCTAAACCAGTAGCACTAAATGCTGTAGCTATAGAAAAACCTGCACCAAACAAAAACATAATTCTATATGGAACTTTCCCCCTATCAGCCATCCAATCAAGGACATTAAATGGTGGAGCAAATAGTAAAAGTCCACACCCAAGTAATATACCTGCCTCGCTAAGCCCCAGTCCATTCCAGTAAGGTTTTAGTGGAGCATTTAGAAGTAAAAGGGTCACTAAGCCAGCAATAATATATAATACTTTTTTTTGCTTTTTTTCTAATGGCTTTTTTTCACTTGTGAGTGTTACATCTATGTCTTTTACACCTATGCTTAGAAGTGAAGCGACCATAAATAACATTACAAAAACAAGAGGTGCAACCATTACAATCCATTGTAAAAATGGGATTACCTCCATCCCTTTATCTTGCATAATTCCAAGTAAAATCAGATTTGGAGGTGTCCCTATTGGTGTTAAAATTCCACCAACACTAGCACCATATGCAATAGCTAATGCAAATCTCATCTTTAATTTTAAATTATCTGTTATAAAAAGAGCTATCGCTATTAAAAGAAGTGTAGTTGTAGTGTTTGAGAGAACTGAGCTAAGAAGCCCCGATGTAATAGCTAGTGAAAATATTATCCCTTTTGGAGTTGCAGGAAAAAGTGAGAGCATTTTATCTGCTATATATTTATGAAGTCCTGTTTTTTCAACTGCAATAGCAAGTAAAAAACCACCAAGAAACAAAAATATAATAGGGTGAGCATAGTTTACAGTTGTCTCTTTAGTGGTTAAAATTGAAAATGCTGGAAATA
>JAKISR010000031.1 GCA_021648465.1 Sulfurimonas sp.
CTCATTTACTTCCTTATCTTTGGTCGGATTTTAAAGTAAAGATTTTAACATCTAACTACTTCAAATCTAAATCTACAACTTTCATTTTTCATTTTTTTAAAAGTTGCACTTCAGATTTAAATTTTGGGGCAAAGTTATGGAATTATTTGGGGTAAGTATTGTTAAAGAATTTTGATGGTACTATTTTTATAATTATTGGAGTTTTGAAAATGAAAAAAATAATTTATTTTGCTATATTAATTTTAATATTGCAAGGTTGTAGCAGTAAGAATAACATGGATAAGAATGCACAAGAATTTAATCCATATAATACAGTAAAGGTTATTGAAAGAGGAAAAGTGTATTTTTTACCTATTGATTCTAATTATGTATTTGTCGATGATGCACATAAAAAATTATTTACTGAAACAGATACTTTTTTAGAATGTAATCTTGGAAATATATTTTGGAGAAGTCCTGATTTTATGAAAACTGGAACTAAAAATGATATAACACCTGAGTATTTAAAAAAAGCAGAAAAAAAGCTATTAGCAGGGTGTTGTAAGCCTACAAGTAAAATGTATTAACTTATTTTAAGTAGCTAAGTAATTAAGTATAAATATATTATGGAAACTAAAAATTCTGCTTATAAAGTATAAATTAGATATAATCGCAATTATTTATATATTTAAAAAGGATAATTTTTGAATCTCTTAAGTATTTTTTCTTTTAACTCTGACAAAAAACAACCAGCTAAAAATGAAGCATCTCCTCACTGGGTAAAGTGTAAATCCTGTCAATCTTTAATGTACTACAAAGAAGTGGAAAATCAAAAACATGTATGCCCAAAGTGTGGCTATCATATTCGTATTGGTGTAAAAAAGCGTATCGAACTTTTAGCTGATGAAGGAACATTTGTTGAATACGATGATAATTTAAAACCTGTTGATCCTCTTAATTTTTTTGATAAAAAATCTTATAAACAAAGAATTGAGGAGGCTATAAAAAAGACTGGTAAAACTTCATCAGTTGTTAGTGGTGAGTGTGAAATGAACGGTATCGGTGTTCAGCTAGTTATATTTGATTTTGCTTTTATGGGCGGCTCTCTAGGATCTGTTGAGGGTGAAAAAATTGTTCGTGCAGTTGAACGTGCTATAAAGAAAAAACATGGTGTTATTATACTTAGTGCAAGTGGTGGTGCTAGAATGCAAGAAAGTACATTTTCTCTTCTTCAAATGAGTAAAACTTCTGCTGCTCTTGCAAAATTAGCAAAACAAAATCTTCCATATATCTCAGTTTTAACTGATCCAACAATGGGTGGAGTTAGTGCTTCTTTTGCAACACTAGGAGACATTATTATTGCTGAACCTGGAGCACTTGTTGGTTTTGCGGGTCAGCGTGTAATTGAGCAAACAATCGGTTCAGCACTTCCAGACGGTTTCCAAAGAGCAGAATTTTTACTTGAAAAAGGTTCTATTGATATGATTGTTGGTAGAAATAATTTAAAAAACACTCTCTCAGATTTGTTAAATTTTTTTAAAGTTGCGTAATGCGACTTTATGCACTTTGTGATCAAGAGCTTTTAGATGCAAGAGCTATCTCACTAGAAGAGTTTATAGAATTTGCAAAAGAGCAAAATGCAGAGATTATTCAATACCGCAATAAAAATGCAGATATTACATTTATCAAACAACAACTTATCAAAATTAGAAAATTTTATGATGGTTTTTTAATTGTTAATGATGCTTATGAACTTATAGATTATTGTGATGGTGTTCATGTTGGCCAAGAAGATCTAAAAGCGATAGATGAAGATATTTTTAAAGCTGTAAAAATTTTAAGAGAAATTATTAAAAAAGATAAAATCTTAGGAATATCAACACATAATGAAGCAGAAGTTCTTCAAGCAAATGAGATGGATTTAAATTATATTGGATTAGGTGCATTTAGAAATACAAATACAAAAAAAAATGCAAAAGTATTAGGCGATAGTTTAGATGACATAGCTTCAAAATCTAAACATTTAGTTGGTGCAATTGGTGGTATAAATATTAATGATAAATTTTTACACGTCACTTATCATGTTATTGGAAGTGGACTTATAAAATGAATATAGATATTGTCTCTATAGTTAAAAAAGAACGTTCAGACTATGACCCGCTTTATAAAGAGTTAACAAAAATGATTTCTCGTTTTGCAAAAGTACAAAATATAGAACTTTTCAGCAAGGATGTAACAAAAGCACACACTATATCATCTAAAGCTTCAAAACAGGCATATTCAAAGCTTTTGGAACCATATACAGGGAAAGCTTTTTCTATTATTATGCATCCAGAGGGTAAAATAATTGATAGTTATGAGTTTAGTAAGCTATTAGATGATAAAATGGCGGTTAAATTTTATATTGGTGGAGCTTATGGCTTTGAGGATGACTTTTTAAAAAAAAGTGATGCTGTTATAAGTTTAGGTAAATTAACAATGAGTCATAAAATTGCAAAAGTTGTTTTACTAGAGCAAATTTATAGAGGTTTTTCAATACTGAGCAACCACCCATATCATAAATAAGGAATACATAAGTGCAAGATAGTGAATTAAGTTACTTTAGAGAAATTCTTGAGAGTAGACAAGTACAAATAACAAAAAATATTTCAGATGTGAATGATGAGCTTAGTCAATTAAATTCATTAGAGTTAAATGATGAAGGTGATCATGCATCAGTTGATAATAATTCAATGATTGAGAGTGCAATTGTTCAGCAACAAGAACAAGAATTAAGAGAAATTAATGTAACATTAGGAAAAATATCAATTGGTGATTATGGCATATGTGAAATGTGTGAAGATCCGATAGGTTTTCAAAGATTAAAAGTTAAGCCTCATGCAATATATTGTATAGACTGTAGAGAGATTGTAGAAAAATCTAAGTAAGGAGTGGTAGATGTATATTAAAAGATATACTATTGCATCATTAATATTAATTATTTTAGTTAGTTGGTATGTTTATGCTTTTGTAACTCAAGATACTATAAGTATTGAATTTTTCGGAGTTATGTTACCCCCTTTACCAATAGCATTATTGGTTGTTATACCACTGGTTTTATTATATGTTGCTAGTGTATTACATATGTCTTTTTATTCATTTTTAGCTAGTATGAAGCTTCGTAAATATGAAAAAGATTTTGATAAAATTGTTGACTCTATAGTTGAAGCATATCTTGGTAAAGAAAATCGTTCTCATAACTTTAAAACAAACCGATACCAATTGCTGGGCGCATTAATTGATAATGCAACTATTTTTCCATCTGCAGAATTAAATTCAAATATTGATAATAAAAAGATAAGTGAAGTTCTTGAACTTATCAATAAAATAAAAAATTCAGAATCAGTAGACTTAAAAAAGTACTCACTTCCATCTTATAATGCTTTAGTTATTCAAAATGTAAAGAATCGCTATAAGCAAGGTAGTATAAAAGCAGAAGATATATTAAATAACGCTAGTAAGTATGATGAGAGTATTTGCAAAGAAGTTTATATAGATTTTGTTAAGACATCACCACTCAGTGCTATAGAAAAGTATAAAAAATCTTTAACAAAAGAATCTTTATTTGAGATACTATCAAGAATTAATGCTGATGAAAACACATTGGAAATATCAAATGAATCACTTATCACTTTTTTCAAAGATTTAGAATTAAATTCAAAAGACTACATAAAAGCATCTCAAAAACTTTCACGTGGAATGAATCCAGAACAGAGAATAAAACTTTTTGAAACATTAAGCAATGAAAATGAAAGTGTCATGGAAGCTTACTTGTTTACACTTTTTGACTTAGAAATGTTAGCTCCAGCTAAAGAGATACTAGAAACTTCACAAGATGATGAATATATGAATTTTAAAGCATATAGTTCATTAAGAGAGTATGGTAAGCACTTTGATATTAATCTTTTTATGTAAATCTAACATACTAAAATGTTAGAAAAGTTATCTTTTGATAAGCCAGTATTTGTTTTAGCTCCTTTGGCTGGATTTACGGACTTGCCTTTTAGAAGCGTAGCTAAAAAATTTGGTGCAGATTTAACAGTTAGTGAAATGTTAAGTTCAAATGCTTTAGCTCATGGTTCTGTAAAAACTTTGCACATGTTAAAAAAATCATCTAATGAAGACCCTTACTCTGTTCAAATATCAGCTTCTCAAGCAGATATGGCAAAAAGAGCAGTAGAAGTTTTAAATGAATATGAGGGTATTGATATTATAGATTTAAACTGTGGATGCCCTGTTCCAAAAGTTGTTGGGCATGGAAGTGGTAGTTCACTTTTATTGAATCTTCCTCTTATGGGTGATATAATTAAAACTATAAAAGATACTTCAAGCAAAAGCCTTGTAAGTGTGAAAATTAGACTTGGTTTTGAGAAAAAAAACCATATCAATATAGCAAAAATGGTTGAAGATAGTGGAGCAGATTTTTTAGCAGTGCATGGAAGAACACGTGTTGGAAAATTTAAAGCCCCTGTTGATTATGATGCTATCAAAGAGATAAAAGAAGTTGTTAGCATACCAGTTATCGCAAATGGGGATATAGACTCATATGAGAAAGCTAAGTGGGTGCTAGAACATACTGGTGCTAATGGAGTTATGATAGGTCGTGGAGCAGTTGGTGCTCCTTGGATATTTCATCAACTTCGTACAAGTTCTGCTGATATAAGTCAAGATATTAAACATAAAATTATTTTAGAGCATTTTGATATGATGATTGAGTTTTATGGTTCTCACGGGGTAGCTATGTTTAGAAAACATACACATACTTACTCTAAAGGCTATAGAGGTGCATCAGCTCTTAGAGATAAAGTAAATCACATCAATAATATACAAGAATATCGTACATTAATAGACAAATTTTTTAGTAATAGTGAGCAAGTAGTTTAATGGCTTTAGATATAAGTAAATCAATTAAAAATTTAGATGACAGTGATATAGCAGATAATTTGCTTCATTATGATTATAATGTGAAGCATCTATTATCTCTTATAAAAAAAGGTATTGATAGGGAAGATGTTTTGTTTTTAAGTTCTTACCGCTCTTTTGAAGGGGAAGTTTTTGAAAATTTTGTATATGAAAAACTTTTAATATATGCACAAAATAATAATGACATAGAAAAATTTATTTTAAAAGGGTTCCATCAAAATAAATATAAGGCTTATGCAAATACACTCTCTATTAGTGAAAAACAGCAGATTGTATATAGAACAAAAAGTAGAGAAATTAGTGAATTTGATGCAATTTTTATTACAAAAAATAAAGAATTATATTTTGTTGAGATGACACTTGTTAAGTCTGTTTTAAAACTAAGAAAAAGACTTAGAAAGAAAAAAGCTCTATTAGAGATAATATTTCCAAATTATGAAATTAAATCTTTAATTATTTTAAATGAAGGTGCTACTGGAATAAAACAGTTTCCAGCATATTGTAAAGTATGGTTTACTAAACAGTTTTCATGTAAAAAAGTACTTGAGTATATTACAGCACAAAATCCTAAAAAACTTTTACCAAAAAATAAAATAAATTCTTTAAAAATGGTAGAAGCTCATACTTTAAAACTTCATCCGTTTAGGTATTATAATACCATGTCTTGGATTACTAAAACAATAAGATATAATAAAAAGTATCTTTTAGACATTAATTTTTTAATGAGTAGCAATATTCAAAGATACCATGATTTATATAATAAATTTTATATTGGCTATATAAATGTAAAAGATATAAGAGAAGAATTAAAACTTGATGATAAATATAGCGATGAGCAAAGAGTTGTTATCGCTATAGAAAAAAAATATACTGATGAGATTATATTAACTTATTATATACAATTAACACGTAAAAATTTATATTTATTTTCTTATGAAGATGGTAAAATTGTTAAAGAAAAAAAAGATCCTTTTGGTATTACTGTAACAGAAGTGTATCATATTAATAAGATGATGGATGATTCATATATACTAAATAATTCAAATATCAAAACAGTAAAAAAACTCTTAAAAGAGAGATATTTAAGAAATAATTAGGATTCATAAGCTATTGAAGCTGCTCTTTCTTTATATGCCTGAAGTGGTTCTTTTGTTGTTTCACCTTTGCCATATAAAAAATCATTGAGTTCTTTATTTCTATCTTGTAGTATAGAATCAAAATCATTTTGAGTCTCAGGTTTATTATCAGTATACTTATCAAGAAGTATATTGTTTTTTCCCATAAGAACAAGATAACTTTGTTCAGCAAAATCAAGCATGATCACACTATTTTCTTTATTTATTGATTTTTGAAATCTAATACTGACATTATCTGTAGTATCGGCGTCATCATTATTATTTATGGGAATTGTTTCATTGGTTTTCTCTTGTTCTTTATGAGTGTCTTTATATAACCAAGAGTGTTGCTTAGCTTTTATTTCTTTTGGTGTAACTCTTTTTTTAATGTATAGAAGCACACCAATTCCTATAATTAATATTATTATAACAATATAATAACTTTTACTCATATCATCATTTTTTGTTGGAAGTTGACTCAATGACGGAGAAACAGTTTTATTTTTTACAGTAGCTACTGGTTTATTTTGTGCTGTTTTTAAAGCAAACCTAAGTCTTAAGCCATAAGAATCTGATGTTTTTGAAGCCTTTAAACTTACAGATGGAGGAACCATAGCAATTATTTTTGTATAATCCACCATTGGTGTAATACTTAGTGATTTAATATATCTAGAGGATAGCTTTTTTAACTTTGAAGACTCTATTGTTGCATCTTCTAGTTTAATAGTTATGGTTGAATTACCAACACTTTGTTTTATTGTACCATTATAAGGAGTGTCAAAAGTTATCATAACATCAACTCTGTCAGTTCTGTCATATATATTATAACTCAATATTTTTGAAGCATATAAAGAAAAAGGAAGTATAAAAAGTAGAAAATATTTAATCATATTCTCTCTTTAGATAGATGGTAAAGTACAGCACTTGAGTCTAAGATTTCGTTTATACGAATAGCAAGATTTTTTTCATATACCATAACTTCACCTTTACCTAAAATACGACCATTTACATAAGATTCAACACTTTCACCAGCAGGCTTTCTAAGGTCTATTATCGAACCTTTTGTAAGCTTGAGTATTTCAGATACTGATAGTTCAGTTTCCCCTAAATCAGAGATAAATTCAACCTCCATATCTAAAAGACCAGAATAGTTCATCCATGATAATTCAGCTTTAGAATTATAAGCTGGTTGAGCTTCTCCATAGTTATGTCGATTTTTTTGTTTCAAGCCAATTCCTTAATTGCTATAATCATCTCATCATTTTCTATTTTGATAACTTTTGCATGATCATATTCAAAATTAAAGATATCTATTTTTTCAAAGTGTGGTGTGTTTATAACAAAATTATTTTCATCATTTTCTTCTGCTATAACCTTAGCGCTCCCAACAATTTGATTAGTAATTTCTAATATCATGTCTATTAATGTTTCTTCATCACTCTCATCTTCTTCAAGGTAGAGAGTAGAAATTCTTTGAGCAAAACCATGTGATGCTCCTAGATAAACTCTATAATTCACATTATCTAAAGTTTCTATATCAATATAAGCAATAAGCGTTCTCATTTGAGATATTTTATCATGTACTTCATAAGGAAGTCTAATTTGATGAATACAAAAATTTTGTGAGGCTTCTATAAGTGACTGAATCATGAATCATTTCCTTGTTTATGGTATTCATTATACTTGAATGAATCTCAAAGTAAAATTAAATAATGATATAAGATGTTATAATTTCAAAAAAGTTTTATTTTAATGATTGAGTTGGTCTTTTTAGGTGCTTTTGTTGGAATGATAGCAGGTTTTTTTGGTGTTGGTGGTGGTGGAATCTTAATTCCCATTTTACTTTTTTTTGGCTATCAAACTAAAGAAGCTATTGGTATTTCTGCTGTTCAGATGATATTTAGTTCAATATTTGGAAGTTATTTAAATAATAAAAGAGGAACAATAGATGTAATAATGGTATCCATTATAGGCTTTGGAGGTCTACTCGGTGCTTCTTTAAGTGGAATTATTACAGCAAATCTAAGTGATAAGATATTAGAAATAATATTTTTAATCTTTATGTTTTTTGCAATTTTTAAAATGTTTTTTAAAACTAAACAAAATGTGGTTCAAAAAGATGTAAATAAAATTATTCTTTTTGTACTTGGTTTAGTATTGGGAGCTTTTAGTATGACTATCGGTGTTGGTGGCGGTCTTTTACTCGTACCAATATTAGTTGGATTAATGCATGTTGAAATTAAAAAAGCTATATCAGCAGGGTTGTTTTTTGTAGTGTTTTCATCTATATCAGGTGTTATTTCACACTCTTTAAATCAAAATATAGATTTTAATAGTGGAATTATAATAGGGTTGGCATCACTTGTTGGTGTTTATGTAGGAATAATTTTTAAAGACAAAATAGAAAGTAAGTTACAAAAAAAATTATTATTAGGTTTATACCTTGTAATAATTACGTATTTAATAAATAGGATATTTATAAATGGTTAAAAAAGATGTTATCAAGATAACTGGGGCAAGAGAAAATAATTTAAAAAATATAAATTTAACAATTCCAAAAAATAAATTAATAGTTATGACAGGTATTAGTGGTAGTGGTAAATCAACCTTAGCATTTGATACTCTTTACGCAGAAGGGCAGAGGCGATACATGGAGTCTCTTTCATCTTATGCAAGGCAGTTCCTTGACCGTGTTGGAAAACCTGATGTAGATAAGATAGAGGGGCTTACTCCTGCTATCGCAATTGATCAAAAAACAACCTCTAAAAACCCACGCTCAACGGTTGGAACTATTACAGAGATATATGATTATTTTAGACTTTTATATGCTCGTGTTGGTATTCAACATTGCCATAAATGCAAAAAAATTATTTCACAAATGTCAGCTAGTGATATTATAAATGAAGTACATAAACTACCTCAAAATGCAAAACTTATTTTAATGGCTCCCTTGGTTCGTGAAAAAAAAGGTTCTTATGCAGAAATGCTTGAATCTCTTGTACATAAGGGTTATGTAAGAGCTATGATAGATGGCATTATGGTTAGATTAGATGATGAGATAGAACTCTCAAAAACAAAAAAACATACTATAAAAGTTGTAATTGATAGAGTGGTTGTAAAACCTGAAAATAAAGAAAGAATAGCTGCAGATGTTGAAAAAGCTCTAAAAGAGAGCTATGGTGAATTAGAGATCGATATACTAAATCATGAAGAGTTAGGTTTAAAAATTTCTCATATTCACTATAGTGAACATAATGCTTGTTTTGACTGTAAGATAAGTTTTGAGCCTCTTGAGCCATTATCTTTCTCATTTAACTCACCAAAGGGTGCCTGTAATGAATGTGATGGATTAGGACTTCGTTATGCACTTGATCAAGATAAAATAATTGATATAGATTTACCTGTAGAAAAAGGTGCTGTTAAAATAGTGTACGGCTTTAATAAAGGTTACTATTTTACATTTTTAAAAGGATTGTGTGCTCATAATGATATAGACATAACTATTCCTTACTCAGAATTACCAGAACATCAGAAAAAAGCAATTTTACATGGTGGAATAGAAGAAGTTGAATTTCTTTGGAAAAAACATACAGTTAAAAGAATTTGGCCTGGAATTATTAAAATAGCATATGATATGTTTAAGGATGAAAAAGAACTATCTGATTATATGAGTGAAAAAATTTGTAATATTTGTGAATCTCATAGATTAAAAAGAGAATCACTTGTTGTTAAAGTAGGGCAAAAAGGAATAGCAGAACTTTTAGATATGCCAATAGAAAAAATTTATGAGTGGTTCAAAAACGAAGACCATTTTTCATACTTTGATACGCAAGATAGTCTGGTTGCAGCACCAATTTTAAATGAAATTAGAGAGAGATTATATTTTTTATATGATGTTGGTCTTGGTTATATCACTCTTGGTCGTGATGCTAGAAGTATCAGTGGTGGAGAGGCCCAAAGAATTCGTATAGCCTCTCAAATTGGCAGTGGACTTACAGGAGTTATGTATGTTCTTGATGAGCCTAGTATTGGTTTGCATGAAAGAGATACAAAAAAACTTATAAGAACTTTAAGAAATCTTCAAGAAAAAGGCAATACAGTTATAGTTGTAGAGCATGATAAAGAGACTATTGAGAATGCTGATTTTATTGTAGATATAGGAAGTGGAGCTGGAAAGTATGGTGGTGAGGTTGTTTTTAGTGGAACATTGGATAAATTAAAAAAAGCTAAAACACTTACTGCTGATTATCTTTATGGACGTAAACAAATAGAGTATTTTTATAGACGCTCTCAAGATAAATATATAGAGATTAAAAACGTAACTCTTAACAATATAAAAGATTTAAATGCAAAAATACCACTAAACAACTTTGTATGTATAACTGGAGTAAGTGGAAGTGGAAAAAGCTCACTTATGCTTCAAACTCTTCTACCAACCGCACGTGAGCTTTTAAATCATGCAAGAAAAGTAAATAAAGTTGCAGGTGTAGAGATTACTGGTTTAGAGCATGTAGATAAAGTAATTTATCTTGATCAAAGCCCAATAGGTAGAACACCTAGAAGTAATCCAGCTACATATACTGGTGTTATGGATGAAATAAGAAACTTGTTTGAACAAACGAAAGAGGCTCAAATAAGAGGATATACATCTTCAAGATTTAGCTTTAATGTTAAAGGTGGAAGATGTGAAAAATGCCAAGGGGAAGGGCAAAACAAAGTAGAGATGCATTTTTTGCCAGATATAATGGTTAAATGTGATTCTTGTAAAGGACGAAGGTATAATAATCAAACATTAGAAGTTTGCTACAAAGGTAAAAGTATCTCTGATGTACTTAATATGAGTGTTGAAGAGGCATATAAATTTTTTGAGCCTATTCCTAAAATCAATCTAAAAATGAAAACATTAGTTGATGTTGGTTTAGGGTATATAACTCTTGGGCAAAATGCTGTAACTCTTTCAGGAGGTGAAGCACAAAGAATTAAACTATCTAAAGAACTTAGTCGTAAAGATACAGGAAAAACTCTATATATACTTGATGAACCAACAACAGGACTTCACTTTGCGGATGTAGATAGACTTACAAATGTGCTTCATAAATTTGTAGAGCTAGGAAATAGCGTTTTAATAATTGAACACAACTTAGATATGATTAAAAATTCTGATTACATCATAGATATGGGACCAGAAGGTGGAGCAGGAGGTGGTTTAATTATTGCTGAGGGTTCTCCTGAAAAACTAGCAGCAGAGCATGAAAAAACGGGCTCTTATACTGGTGAGTATTTAAAAAAAGAATTGAGTTTTCATAATCTTAATAGTATATGATATAATTTTGCAAGATTAAATTTAATTTGAAGGCTTTTGTTTGAATTTAACATACAGCATACTCATCGTAGATGACGTAAGTGACAATATAAAAGTTGCTATGAATATACTTAAAGAAAATAACTACAATTTTTCTTTTGCTATGGATGGAAAGCAAGCACTTGAAGTTATAAAAAGTAAAAATTTTGATTTGATATTACTTGATATTATGATGCCTAAACTTAACGGTTATGAGGTAATTGAGATTTTAAAAAAAGATAAAAAAACTAAAGATATACCAGTTATTTTTTTAACAGCTAAGGCAGATATAGACTCTATAACACAAGGGTTTAATCTCGGTGCGGTTGATTACATAACAAAACCTTTTCATCCAGCAGAACTAATCTCTAGGGTTGCAACTCATCTAGAACTTTATCGCGCAAAAAAAATACTTCAACAAAATAATCTTGATTTAAATGTGAAAATAAAACATAATGAAGATAGATACATCTCTGAACTTGAATCGAGTCAGATAGAGCTTATTCATACTCTTACAGAGTTGATGGAATCAACATCTGATGAAACTGGAAAACATATAAAAAGAGTTGCAGAGATATCTAAGTTACTAGCAATACTTCATCATAGTTTGAGTGATGATGAAGCAAGTGAGATATACAATGCCTCACCAATGCACGATATTGGTAAAATAACAATAGATAAAGAGATTTTAAATAAACCATCAAGACTTACCGAAGAGGAGTTTTGTGCTATGAAAAAACATACTACAAATGCTCATCACTTTCTTAAAAAATCAAAAAGAAAACTTATTAAAGCTGCAAATATAATCGCTTATCAACATCATGAAAAGTGGAATGGTACAGGTTATCCGCAAGGCTTAAAAGGTGAAGAGATACATATATATGGTCGTATTGTTGCATTAGCAGATGTTTTAGATGCTCTAACTCATAAGAGAGTATATAAAGAATCTTGGAGTTTTACTAAAGCAACGCATTATATGATAGAGCATAAAGGTACACAGTTTGATCCATACTTAGTAGAACTCTTTGAAGGCAATTTGGAAGACTTTAGAAAAATTATAGAAGAGTAGAGTGAATTTTTTTAAATATTTTCCCATTTTATTGTTACTTTGTAACTCTATCTTATTTTCATCAGTTGATTTTACTAAAGATGAAAAAATATGGATAAAAGAAAATCCAATAGTTAAGTTAGGTGCTGATTACAAATGGCCACCTTTTGATTTTGCGGATAACAATGGAAATCACACAGGACTTTCTGCTGAATATATAAAGCTCATATCTCAAAAAAGTGGTTTAAAATTTGATGTTACTACTGGTGTTTGGTCAGATATTTTAGAAGGTATGAAAAAGAAAAAATATGATGGCTTAACTTGTGCAGTTAAAACTGATGAGCGAAGAAAATATCTGAATTTTACAACGCCATATCTATTAGTGCCTATGGTTATTATCACAACAACAGATAATAAAACCATAAAAACAATAGATAGTCTTTTTAAAAAGGTTGTCTCAATCAATAGAGGTTCATATATACATGAGTGGCTCAAAATTAAATATCCTCAAATTAAGTTGCACCTCACAACATCTAACAAGGAGTCTTTAGAAGCGGTTTCTCTTGGCAAAGCAGATGCTTATGTAGGAAATCAAGCAGTAGCAACTTTTATTATGAATAAATACCTCTTAAGCAATTTAAATATAGTTTCAAAATTAAAAGGTTTTGAAACGGCGATTAGTATCGCAATAGATAAAGATAATAAAATTTTGTTTAATATAATCCAAAAAACTCTAAATAGCATCACCTCTCAAGAGCATCAAGAAATTAAGCAAAAGTGGAAAGAAAATTTACTACCCAAAAGCAAACTTTTAAAATTTACAAAAAAACAACAAAAATGGATAGATAAACATAAAATAATTAGATATGTGATTGATAATCATTGGATGCCAATTGAAGGGTTATCAAAACACACTAATGAACATATAGGTATTACAAGTAATTATATTGATTTAATAAGTCAAAAAACTGGTATAAAATTTGAGTTAATTGTTACTGATAGTTGGACAAAAAGTAATGAGATGATAATTTCAAGAGATGCTGATTTATATGCTTGTGTTTCCAAAACAACAGATAGAGAAAAAATACTAAATTTTTCAACTGCTTATATAGAGTTACCGCAAATATTTGTTACAAATAAGGATGTTAATTTCATTGGAGATATAAAGGAATTGTATGGTAAAAAGCTTGTCTTAATAGATGGATATTCTATCACTGAAGCTATACAAAGAGAGCACCCAGAGATTGAAATAATAAAAGTAAAAAAAATAACCGATGCTTTTAAAATTCTGATAGAAGGTAAAGCATATGCATATATAGACGGTTTACCAATTGCTAGTTATTATATTCAAAAAAAAGGCTACTCAAATCTTAAAATCTCTGGACTAAGTGGATACGAGTACGAGTTTAGTATGGCTCTTAGGGAGGATTGGGGTATTAAGGGTATTGAGGTAATAAATAAAGCTCTTAACTCAATTACTGAAGAGGAAAAAGGAGAGATTTACAATAAATGGCTTAAAGTAAAATACGACAGAGAGATTGACTATACGCTGATATGGCAGGTTAGTGCTTTTGTGTTGTTCTTTATAGCGGGAACACTTTATTGGAATAGAAAGTTATCAGTTGAAGTTAAAAAAAGAAAACGAATTCAAGTTAAATTACAAGAGATAAATAAAAAACTTGAAATCGCAAAAAAAGATGCTCAAAGTGCTTCAAGAGCAAAATCTGATTTTTTATCAAATATGAGCCATGAGATAAGAACACCTATGAATGCCATTTTAGGATTTGCAGAGCTTTTAGATAATCAGATAGAAGATAAAAAGCAAAAATCATTTATAAAGACCATTCGCTCCTCTGGTCAAACTTTACTTCATCTTATAAATGATATTTTAGATTTAAGTAAAATAGAATCTGGAAAATTAGAGATTATAAAAACCAAAGTAAATATAAATAATGTACTTGAGGAAACAATAGCTATATTTAAACTACTAGTGAAGCAAAAAGGGTTAAAATTAGAACTGATTCTTGATGAAGATATACCAACTTCTTTACTTCTTGATAGCCATAGATTTAAAGAGATACTTATCAACCTAATAGGCAATGCTATTAAATTTACAGATAGTGGATATGTTAAAGTTATTGTGCTTGTAGATGAGGTGTATGAACATAATAGCAAAGTTGATTTAACATTTAAAGTAAAAGATAGTGGGATAGGGATTGAAAAATCAAACATTGAGAAAATTTTCAATATGTTTGAACAGAGTGAAAACCAAGATACAAAAAAATATGGCGGAACAGGTTTAGGATTGGCAATAAGTAGAAAACTTGCTATTTTAATGGGTGCAACATTAGAGGTAAAAAGTGAATTTGGAGCTGGTTCTGAGTTTATTGTAAGTTTTAAAGGGCTTGATATTGCTTCTATTGGCGATGAAGATAATTTTTGTAAAGCAACAACTGATAATAGTTCCATTGTTTTTGATAGTGCTACTATTTTGCTTGTTGATGATGTAAAACAGAACAGAGATTTAGTTAGAGAGAATTTTAGAGATACAAAAGTGAAAGTGCTTGAAGCAACAAATGGTAAAGAAGCAGTAGAGATAGCAAGAGATAGAGAGATAGATTTAATTATAATGGATATCCGTATGCCTGTTATGGATGGTTATAGTGCTACTAGAATTATCAAAGAGTTTAGTGATGTTCCTGTTGTTGCACTCACTGCTTCAATAATACAAAATGAGCTTAAAAAGTTAGATGGCAATAGATTTGATGGCTTTTTAAGAAAACCAGTATCAAAAGATGAACTTTTTAAAGAGGTAATTAAATTTTTAAGTTATGAAAGTATAGTAACTACTCTTGAAGAAAAAAATAAAGAGATAGATATACAAAATATTGAGGAGCTTAGAGATTTTTTAGATGTTGTAGATGATGAAATGCAAAAATTATATATAAAAGCAGAAACTACAAATGACTTATCAATAATTTCAACTTTTTGTCAAAAATTACTAAAATTATCTAAAAAATATAATATAAAACCTATGATAGATTATAGTGAATTACTACTACATAAAATAGAAATATTTGAGATTGATTCTATCAATATAATGCTGGAAAATTATATAAAAAAGATAGAAGAATTAAAGAGTATCTCTAAAAACTAGAGTATAATTACAAAATTTTTTAAAAGGTTATAAATGTCAACATATATTTTTGGTCACACTAATCCTGATAGTGATTCTATTATCGGTGCTATCTCTCTAGCATATCTTAAAAATCAATTAGGTGAAGATTGTGTAGCTACTCGTCAAGGAAATATCTCAGCTGAGACTCAGTTTATTTTAAATAAGTTTGGTGGACAAACTCCTGAACTTAAAACTTCATATGCTGGTGAAAATGTATATATAGTTGACTTTTCAGACAAGGCACAAGCTCCAAAAGATATTATGGAAGCTACAATTTTAGGGATTTATGATCATCATAAACTAGGTGATTTAACCACGAACACGCCTTTAGAATGCTGGATTAGACCTATTGGATGTTCAAACACAGTTATAAAAGAAGCGTATGATTATTATGGTGTTGAAATTCCTAAAGATATTGCAGGGATGATGCTTTGTGCTATTTTAAGTGATACTGTAATCTTTAAATCTCCAACTTGTACAAAAATAGATACAAAAGCTGCTAAAGAATTAGCAAAAATAGCTGAAATAGAGGATTATAAAGATCTTGGTATGGAGATGTTTATAGTTAAATCAGCTGTAGCGGGAGCAACCTCTCGTGATTTAATTACTCGTGATTATAAAGAGTTTGATATGGGAAGCTCAAGGATTGGAGTTGGTCAACTCGAAGTGGTAGATTTAAATGTTTTTGATAATATAAAAAATGATTTGTTTAAAGATATGAGAAAATTAAAACAGGAAAGTGGATTACACTCAACGATTTTACTTTTAACAGATATTATAAAAGAGGGTTCTCAACTTTTAATTGTTAGTGATGATGAAAGTAAAATTGAGAATGCATTTGATGTTAAACTTGAAAATTCTCAAATATGGCTAGATGGAGTTTTAAGCCGTAAAAAACAGATTATTCCCTTCTTACAACCACAGTTTCAGTAATATTTCTCACGTATTACTGAATAATAAACTTATTAAAATAAACCTCTATTACTTTACCAGTAGAGAGGTTCTTATTTAAAGTATCACTTAATTCTTTTCTCATCTTTTCACTATTTGCTGTTGCAATAGGATTCCCAAGCATTGTATTAATTGTAGAATCTCTTAGTATTACACTTTTTTTCAAAATTTCTTTTTTAATATCATCTTTGCTTCCAAACCATGAGTTGTCTTTTGTATTAGATTTATATTTTAGTGATATATTGGCTATAAGTTTTCTATCTCCTGCAATATTAAAAATAAAATCTCCAAGATTTGCTATTTCATCATTTGTTATAGATACTTGCATTCCAGAAGAGCTTATGGATTTTGTTATCATATCTCTTGGTGATTTTCCACTATTGTCATATTTTTTAATATTACCAAAATCTGAATTCTTAACACCAAGAGCAAGTAATAGTAGTACTATAATTGAAAATACAATTGTACTTACTGTTTTGATTATTTGAATTCTTTTTTTACGTTGCATTTATATGTCTTTTTATTTATATGAGATGATATAATTATACTCTTAAAAAATAAATTATGTTATTATAGTGTACTTAAAAAGGTCAAAATTTGAGTAGAAGAAGTAAAGTCAAACAACCAAAAAGAGATACTGTTACATTTACAAGTAAAGATTTTCTTCCAACTACAAAAGAGGAGATGAATACTTTAGGATGGGGTAGATGTGATATTATTCTTGTAAGCGGGGATGCTTATATTGACTCTCCCTTTATTGGTATATCTATGGTTGGTAGAATGCTTGAAAGAATGGGCTATAAAGTTGGTATGATAGGTCAGCCTGATATTAAATTTCCTGATGATATTATGCGTTTGGGTGAACCTAGACTTTATTGGGGTGTTAGTGGTGGGAGTGTTGATTCTATGGTTTCGAATTATACTGCAACAAAAAAATTTCGTAACTCTGATGATTATACTCCTGGTGGAAAAAACAATAAGCGTCCAGATAGAGCTTTAAGTGTTTATTGTAATTTAATTAGGCGATATTTTAAAGATACTGTTCCTCTTGTTCTAGGTGGAATAGAAGCAAGTTTAAGAAGAGTTACTCATTATGATTATTGGCAAAATAAACTAAAAAAACCAGTTATTTTTGATGCAAAAGCAGACATACTTATCTATGGAATGGGTGAAATTGCACTAGAACAAGTAACAAAAGCTTTAGATAAAAATAGAGATTTTAGAGATATCAGAGGTATTTGTTATATCGAAAAAGAGCCAAACTATGAGTATATTCAACTTCCATCTCATCAGGAGTGTATTGATGATAAAGAGAAGTATATAGACCTGTTTGATGATTTTTATGATAACAATGATCCAATAAGTGCAAATGGGCTTTGTCAACAAGTTGATTCACGATATCTTATTCAAAATCCCCCATGTGATTATTTGGATGAATCAGAAATGGATGCAAACTCAAATCTTCCATTTACAAGAGAACTTCATCCATACTATGCAGCGATGGGCAAGGTAAAATGCCTAGAGACCATTAAATTCTCTATTATGACTCATCATGGCTGTTGGGGAGAGTGTAACTTCTGTGCTATTGGTGTTCATCAAGGTAGAACAATTCGTACACGAACAGAAGGTAATATCTTAAAAGAAGCAAAAGAGTTTAATAAGTATAAAGATTACAAAGGTATTATCTCTGATGTTGGTGGACCAACTGCAAATATGTACGGTTATGAATGTGGAAAAAAACTTAAAAAAGGTACATGTGATGATATTCGTTGTGTAGATGCAGAGCGACTTTGTAAAGTTATGCATGTAGATCATGGAAGAAACTTAAATCTACTCAGAAAAATCCGAGAAGTGGATGGTGTAAGAAAAGCATTTATCGCTTCAGGTGTTAGGTATGACTTAATTACAGCAGATAAAAGAAATGGATTTTCATATTTAAAAGAGATGGTGCAACATCATATATCTGGACAGCTTAAAGTTGCACCAGAGCATACACAACAACATGTGTTAGAACTTATGGGTAAACCTGGAAAGGAGACTCTAGTTGATTTTAAAAAGATGTATGATAAGCTAAATAAAGAAGAGGGCAAAAATCAATTTTTAACTTACTATCTTATAGCGGCACACCCTGGATGCGAAGAAAAAGATATGCATGAACTAAAGAGATTTACAACTGATGAGTTGCAGATGAACCCTGAACAGGCTCAAGTATTTACTCCAACACCAGGGACATACTCAGCAGTAATGTACTATACAGAAATGGATCCAAAAACTCGCAAAAAAATATTTGTTGAAAAAGATACAAAAAGAAAAGAGAAACAAAAAAAGATAGTAGTTGAAAAAGACTGCTTTAAATCAGGTTTTGCTTCGTAAAAGAGATGTTATTGAAATTTCATCTCTTTAAGCGTCATCACAGCGGTATTCATACCTCCTACAAACTTAGTCTCTTTGTGAGGAACTAAAACACCTCGTCTAGGTTTAAAATCTTCATAACGAGTTAAAAATTGCATCTGTTGCGGACCCATTTTAAGTCTTCCAATAGCTTGTTGTATAAGGTGTGTTTTTTTAGATACTATGTATTCTACTGTTAAATTACCATTTTTTAAAATAAAGATATATTGTTTTTTATTTTCTCTTAATGATAAATCTTTAAGTTTATTTTTTAAAACTAATGGATGGTATAAACGCATTAGTTGTAGTTTTACAGCATTAAACATTGGACCTTTAATAGGTGAAGCTCTACCACCAAAGATTTTTGTAGCAGAATCTTTATTTATCATTCTCACTTCTGTTCTCTCTGGATACACAATCTCTGTACGAAGTTGGTAAGGCATAGATATTTCACGGTTGTCAAAGCCACTTTTATCTGAAGTCATAAATTCTATATTCCAAGTTTGTTTATAATTATTTAGTTGAGAAAGTTTTTTCTTTCCTCCATATGCTTTTATCATCTTGTTTATAATTGCATTTGCATTTAATTCTTTCGCATTAGCTGTATTTGATAAAAAAAGTGCTATTAAAAGTATGCTTATAATATATTTCATTTAGTGTCCATCTTATTTTTTTGTGATTATATCATCTATTGTGGAAATTTTGTTGGTATTTTTAACTTCATGGGTTCACCTTCAAGTGTTCTTAAAAAAGTAACAATTTTTTCAATATCATCTATAGTTAAATCTCTGTCTATCATAAAAAGAGATAACCCTTTTGCATCTGAAAATCTTCCACCATTTCCACAAATTGCAGTTGCTTCATGGATGGTTTTTACAGACCCATCATGAAAATATGGTCCTGATTTTGTTATATCTCTAAGAGTTGGTGTTTTAAATGCTCCAGTAGCTTTTTCAATACCTTTTCTTACTTCTATTCTACCTTTATCACCATCTTTTAAACCTAAATTATGAAAACTTCCATCTGAAAAGTTATAACCACTGTGACAATCAGTACAACGACCTTTATCTTTAAAGAGTTCAAAACCATCTTGTGCATTTTTACTGATTGCTTTTTTATTACCTTTTATATATCTATCAAATGGTGCCTCTGTAGATACAATCGTTCTCTCAAATGATGCTATAGCTTTTGCTAAAGTATCTTTTGTAATACCTAAACCAGGATATGCTTTATCAAAAAGTATTTTATACCCTTGAATCTTTCTAAGTTTTGGTATTAACTCTTTCAATGGCATATTCATCTCCACATCAGCTTCAATAGGACCTAATGCTTGTTCTTCTAAAGTTTCAACTCTGCCATCCCAAAATTGATGAGTTTGATAAGCTGTATTTAAAATAGTTGGAGAATTTCTAGGACCAACTTTACCTTCATGTCCTATTGCTTTTGGTTCAGCATCACTCCAGCCAAGCTCTGGATTATGACAAGATGCACAAGATATTTCTTCAGATTTTGACAATCTTTTGTCAAAAAATAAAAGTTTTCCAAGTTCAACTCTTTGAAGTGTCAATCTATTGTCTTTAGGTTGAGGAACACCATTTGGTCTTAACCATTCAGAAGAAGTACTAAAAGCTTGTAAAGGGATTATGCTAAGAAGCAAAACTGTTAATATAAGGAATGTTAGTTTTTTATTTTTCATATCTCTTCTTTAAAAAAAATTTCTTAATTTTATCAAAAAATAGTTAGTAAAGTATTGTTTATAACAATTTATTGTTAAAGTTTAAATCTATTAAGTGGCACTTTTATGTTTTTTATGATAAAAAAACCAAGAGATCCAAAAAAATGCTGATAACCCTATTGCCGCAACAATAGCTGGTTTAGGATCATTAAATGTGCTGATAGAACCTGCATAAGAAATTATCAATACATAAGGAATAGCACTTAATAACCAGGCAAATAGAAATTTTTTAAACTCCATTTTTGTTATTCCAGAAAGACAAGCTGAAGCTTCTGGAAGAAGTGGAATTGCTCTTGAGAGCAATATCGTAACAAAGCCATGTTTGTGAAAAGTTTCAATTGCATCAATTCTTTTATCATCATCTTTTATTAAAAAAAGTAAAAAACTATCCCCATAACGGCGACTTAATATATATCCAACAGTGCCTGCTAGTAGAATTCCTATGATAGAAAATAAAGCACCGAGCATAAACCCTAAAAAATATCCTGCTAAAATTATTGTGGTAAGGGTTGGTATAGCTATAAATAAATCAATAAACAATAACGCTACTACAAGAGCTCCTACATAAAGAGGCGACACATTTTTAGCTTGCTCTAATAGCTCTTTAATCTGCTCTATACTTAAAATACCTGTAAATTTCATTATAAAAAATATACTTATAAAAATAGTCGCAATAATTAAAAATATTTTTATTAATTGTCTCAATATAATTTCTTTTTACTGAATTCTAACATTTTTTTATAAATTTTTGGAAAACTATTAATAATTTGACTTGGAATGTCCCCTATAAACTAGACAAAATAATAATCAAATAATTTAGATAAAATAATGTTTATACATTATGACTATATAGAGGATTATATAATGGCAAGAAAAGGGTATAGCGAAGAGTTCAAAGT
>JAKISR010000032.1 GCA_021648465.1 Sulfurimonas sp.
ATGAAGAAGTGTTAAATAGAATTTTAGGAAAATAGTAAATGAAAGCAATAGTAAATATATCTCTAAAAGCAGGTGTATTAGACTCTCAAGGCAAAGCTGTTCACCACGCACTAGATTCCCTTTGCTTCAATGGTGTAGATGATGTTCGCGTAGGTAAACAAATAATTTTAAAACTAGAAGAAACTGATAAAACAAAAGCTATGGCTAATGTTACAAAAATGTGTGAAGAACTTCTTGCTAACACTGTAATTGAAGATTACGAAATTGAGTTAAGATGATTAATCTTGTCAAAGACAAAGCTTTAGTGAAAGGAACTTATCAAGAAATTTACCTCATTGATAAAAGAAACAGGAATGACTAAAGTATCTATCCTTCAGTTTCCAGGAACTAACTGTGAGTATGACACTCAACATGCATTTGAAAAATTAGGAGCTACTACTGAAATAATATGGCACAAGTCTGAAACTATCCCAAAAGATACTAATCTTTTAGTGATTGCTGGTGGTTTTTCTTATGGAGACTATCTTAGAAGTGGTGCTATTGCTAGATTCTCACCTATTATGAACGCAGTGACTAAATATGCTAATAATAGTGGGAAAATTTTGGGTATTTGCAATGGTTTTCAAATTCTTACAGAAGCTGGTTTACTTCCAGGTGCGTTAAAAAGAAATGAAAACTTACATTTTATTTCTAAGCACCACCATCTTCGTGTTATCGATAATGATAATATATTCTTGGAAAAACTAAATAATGATGATGTTTTAAATATTCCTATAGCTCATCATGATGGAAACTATTTTATTGATAAAGATGGTTTAAAAAAGTTAGAGCAAAATAATCAAATTCTTTTAAAATATAGTGATAAAAATGGAAATACTAAAAACCCTAATGGTAGTATTGACTCTATTGCTGGCATATGCGATAAAGAAAAAAATATATTTGGTTTAATGCCACATCCAGAACGTGCAATAGAACTTATTCTTGGCTCAAATGATGGAGTTAAAATGTTACAAGGATTTTTAAGAGCGTGAAATGGCTATTACTAATAGGATTATTTTTATTTTCTTCTCTTGAAGCAGATACTTCAAAAAATAATAATCCGAGTAGCATAAAAACAAAAGATCTTCAAAAAGTACTTTACTTAAGTTATGAAGAATTGCCATCCCGAGTACTTAAGGGAGAAATATTTAAAATAACAATTAAATCTCTCTCTACGACTAATAATTTTACAGATATAATTTATGACTTATCAGACTCATATGGGTTAAAATTACTTAATGACTTTCCATCGCGCAAAATTGGTGACCGCTACTATTATGAAACATTTTATTTTTTGGTTACATCAAAAAAAGCAAGACTCCCAGATTTTACAGCAACACTTATAGATTATAATGACAAAGAGTATAAAAAAACAACTATAAAAGGTAATGAGCTCAATGTCGTAGCATTAAACCCTAAAAGAGAGTTTGCAAATATATTAGCAAACTCTTTTTCATTAATAAATTATAAAACAACAAGTTATGATAATAAACATAATATTATAATTTTTGTTGCAACAGCTATAAATTGTGATATTGCATCTTTAAAGCTTAATAATGTCTATAAACAAGGTATAGAATCTATTGATGAATCTTATACGAAATCTAAAATAACTTACTATGCTATAGTTGATAAGAAAATGGAAAATCTGTCTTTTTCATACTTCAACGTTGGTAGTAATAAATTTTCATTTATTAATATCCCAATTATTCTTGATGATGATAGTGTAACAACACAAAGTGATTTAAAGCCTAAAGATTTGTCTCGTGAAAGATTAAAAATGGGTATTGCAACAACAGTTGCACTTGTTAGTTTTATCATAATTTTATGGAGAAAAAAATATATCTATCTCATTTTTATTATTCTACCTTTATCATATGTTATATATATTGGAATTCCCTCGAAAGATATATGTATTAAAGAAGGAAGTAATATCCATCTTCTTCCTGTATTAAATGGTACTATTTTTGAAACTATAGAGAAAAGTTACTATCTAAAAAAAGAAGGTGAAGTACAAAACTGGACTAAAGTACAACTAAAAAATAAAAAAATTGGATGGGTTAAAAATGAAGATATTTGCTCGTATTAGTTGGTTATATGCAACTACTATGATTTTTATCTCTCTTGGTTTAATGATATTAACATTTAAACTATTACCTAAACCATATGCTAGAAAATCATCTGCTTGGCTAATTAAAATTAGTATTTTTTTTAGAGTTGATTTAAAAGGCAAAGAAGATTCTAAAGTTCAAATGTTTTTACTAAATCATGAAAGTGATTTAGATATTGCAATTATGGAAACTATTACAAATAAAAATCTTGCATGGGTTGCAAAAAAAGAATTATTTGATATACCATTTTTTGGCTTAGCTCTAAAGCTTTCTCAAGATATAGCAGTTGAAAGAGAAAGTAAAACTTCACTTATTAAGCTTTTAAAAGATACAAAAAAAGTGATTGATGACAACAGAGTAGTTACGATATTTCCTGAGGGAACAAGATCTAGCAAAGGCAAGATGCTTCCATTTAAAAATGGTGCAAAAATAGTTGCTGACAAATATAAACTTATAGTTCAACCTGTTGTACTAATACAAACAGCTGCATATTATAATATTAAAAAACTATACTACAAACCTGGTAAAATCAAAGTGATATATTTAGATTCGTTTATTGCTGATGAAAGTGATAAAGATTGGTTAAATAATTTAAGACAAATAATGCAAAAGGTGTATAATAATGAGTTGGCAAACAATTTTAATCATAGGTAGTGGTGGTTTTATTGGTGCTGTTCTTCGTACATATTTAAATGGCTTAGTTTCTCATAGAATTGCCTCATGATTTACCATATGGAACTCTTGGAGTAAACCTTATAGGTAGTTTTTTAATGGCAGGTGGCGGATTTTATTTGGCTAAATATTTTATATGCAATTAAATAACTTGTATCTTATATCATTATTATTTCATCAGCACACCATTTTGCCAACTCTAAATCATGTGTAATTAATAACATTCCTACATTTTTTAAATGTTTTATAAGCATATTCATAACCTCTAATTGAATTACGTTGTCAAGAGCTGATGTAGGCTCATCAAGTAAAAGTAACTCTGGTTTCATTAACATTGCTCGAAGAATAGATGCACGCTGAAGCTGACCACCTGATAGTTCATGAGGAAGTTTTAATAATAAATCATAATCAAGATTAATACTTTTTAAATAATTATCAAGTCCATTCAAAGATGCTACATCTTTTATTTGATTTATGAGAGTATAACTGGGATGAAAAGAGCTATAAGGATCTTGAAAAACTTCAGAACAAAAAGAGCTTTTAATAGTTCCGGAGATAGGTTTTAAATTTTTTAATATAAGTTCAAAAAGTGTGCTTTTACCAGCCCCGCTTGCTCCAACAATAGCTTTGACCTCACCTTTTTTTAAAGAAATAGAAAAATTTTCAAAAAGTAAAGTATTCTTTTCATACCCAAAAGATAAATTTTTTACTTCTAAAATATCACTCAAGTACTAACTCTTATTTAATTCTAAATATAACTTTGTAAGCTCTTTATACAACATATCAGGTTTTAGATTTTTATTCTCTTGCCATACTCTTTTCATTACAATATTATCTTCTTCACCAGCCCACACTTTAATATATGTACCATCTTTATAACCATTATCCTGACGAAATTGATTTAAAATATTTTTTCCCACATATAGTTTATAAAGAGATTCTAAATCAAGTCCACTCATAACAACTAAATCAAAAAAATCACAAATCAACCCTTCTAAATTTAAAATTTCTTCCCTCAATGAGTGAAGCATAATATTTTCCACTTTCTCTATAACTTCTTCTTGTGATGCAAAAAGTTCATTTGTCGTATCTATTTTATTAAAGCACTTTAATTCAGAGATATTTATAGCTAAATCATCAATGCCTCCTCTTAGTGTTTGTGAATAATTTTCAATTGCTAAACTTATGACAAAGTGCCAAACATCAACAACTTCTATTTGAATGTTATCCCAGTCAGCTTCTTTATTAAGGCTTTTCCAATGCTTCCATGAAAAGCTATCTATAATCTCTGCACACTCCATATAAATACATCTTTGCCAATTTATCTTTCTACCATTTTTTGTTATACCTTTAGTCCAATCTTCTCCATTTGTAGCATCATTTAATTCTGCTTGAAGTTGTAACATCAATAAAATTTTATCCATCTGATATCCTTGGTATATTTCTATGTGTATTATATCTAACATGATAAAATACCTCACTTAAAACTAAAAAACATATAGGTGCTATGAAAAAAATAAATTGTAGAAGATGCAAATACTATTTTGTGACTTGGGAAGAACAAAGACCTCATGGATGTAGAGCATTCGGGTTTAAATCACCACAAATACCATCTATAGTGGTTTTTCAAAGTAGTGGGTATGATTGTCACCAATTTAAACAGAAGCCTCCTGCCAAATAATTTTTTTTCCAAAACCTAAAGTATTATCAATCATTTTAAAATACTTTACTTTTATGACCCATAATTTTGGACTCATTGCTAGTGCATAAGGGAAAGTTTTAAAATACAAATTTTTAAGAGATTTATCTTTTAAAAGTGAGAATTTTCCCTTAAATTGAACACCCTGAATCTTGCCAATAATTTTTGTTTCTTGTGCTATGCTTCCAGCAACAAAAGAATTTATTAAAATATTTTGAATATGTACTGTTTCATCACTACTTGCAACAACAAAAGAGAGTTTTTCTTTATCAAAAGCATAAAATAAACTACAAACACTCACTTCATCTTTATCTATAGTTGCAAGATTAAGCAGATGATGTTTTGTTAAATATTGATATATTTTTTGTAAATTAATTTTCATTAAAACATTTAAAAAGATGCTCTTCTAAATCAGTAACACAATGCATCCCTCTTTTTTTAAGCATCATCAAAGCTATCTCATCATTGATTAATGTCTCGTATATCTCTATTGGATTTGTCATATTGTAATAACTTTGTAAAAAATCTAGTAGTATTTCAAAATTATCATTTTTTTTATGACTATACTGTTTAAATGTTTTAAATTCTTCCCAATTTATCTCTATCAATTTTTACTCCTATTTTTTTAAATTAATTATTATAAAATTTTAACAAAAGTGCTTTGTCTAATTTCTTAATAACTTCTAACATTTTGGTGGAAGATATTGCAAAATTTAATCTCATAAAACCACTCCCCTCTTTTGAAAAGCTTAATCCTGGATTTAGCCCTAGTTTTGCCTCTTTAATAAAAAATTCTTGTAACTCAGAGTTACTTAAATTCATCCCTTTACAATCAATCCAAGCTAAATATGTGGCTTCAACAGGGATAACTTTTATATATTTTGAATATTTTTTACAAAGTTCGTATAACATCTCAAAATTTTTTCTTAAATGTACTTTAAGATCTTGTACCCACTCTTTACCATCTTTATATGCTGATTCAAATGCCACATGAGAGAGTACACTTCCTTGTGCAAAATGAATCCTATCATAACTTTTTTTAAACTTCTCTCTTAACTCACTATTTGTTATTACAATACTACTCATAGAAAAACCAGCCATATTAAATGTTTTACCAACACCTATAGCTGTTATTGTTATATCTCTAGCTTCTTGACTTAAAGATGCAGTTGGTATATGTTTATTTGGTTTATATACTAAATCAGAGTGAATTTCATCAGAAAAAATCACTATATTATGCTCTAAACATACTTGAACAATCTTTTTAAGCTCCTCTTTTTGCCAAACTCTTCCAACTGGATTATGTGGTGAACATAACAATAAAACTTTAGTTTTTTTATCTATTTTTGATTTTAAATCTTTTATATCAAAAATATATTTACCCTCTTTATTTTGTTTAAGTGAATTTTTTAATATTTCTCTATTATTTTTTTCAACTATCTTAAAAAAAGGTGGATAAACTGGTGTTTGCACTATTATTTTATCACCCTCATCACTAAATGCGTCAATAACTGCACTCATTGATGCAACTACTGAATGAGAATAAAACATATCGCTAAGTTCAAATGATATACCATGCTCTTCTTTCATCCACTTTATTTGAGCTAAAAATGCACTATCTGGTACCTCTTCATAACCTATAACTGGATGCTCTAATCTTTTCTTTACAGCTTCTAGTACAAAACATGGTGTATCAATATCCATATCTGCAACCCAAACAGGCTCTATATCTTTAGTTCCAAAAAGCTCTTCTCTTAAAGTGTATTTTTCTGCATTTGTTTTTTCTCTACATGCAGATGTTTCAAAGTTATAGTTCATTTTCTATCTTATTTTTATTTTAATTATATCATTATTACAAATAAGAGAGAATAAATAATCTTTTATTGTAAAAAGTCATTGCCATATTTAGCTATTTAAGTATATAATATCCGCAAAAAAAATATTGGAAAATCTTAATATGTTAAAAAATTTATGGGAACAATGGGTTATGAGACCTAGTAAATGGTGGATAACTATGATTTTACTAGTTTTTGTAATTGGTGGCGGAAGTATGATTTATGTAGGCATGCACACCTATAGTGATGCTCCACCTAGGGTTGATTTTGTTAATTCTAATGGGGAAGTTATTGTCTCTAAAGAACAAATCATACAAGGTCAACTTCACTTTTTACGTTATGGCTTAATGAACTTTGGAAGCATGTTTGGTGATGGTGCACTTAGAGGACCTGACTTTACTGCTGATGCCTTGCATAAAGTAACCGTTTCAATGAAAAAGTACCATATATCAAATAATGAACATAACATAGATGAGGATATATTAAAAGATAGTACTATTGTAAAAGTTCAACGTGAAATAAAAAATAATCTCTATGATGAAGAAAAACAAAGTATTTTATTAACCCCATCACAAGAATTTGCATTTAACTCACTTGTAAAAGAATATTCTAGTTATTTTAGAGATGATGTCTCACACTATCAAAGAGAACTAGAAAATGCAAGTGATAAAGAACTTCAAGAACTATCTAGCTTTTTCTTTTGGGGTGCTTGGGTATGTGGAGCAAAGAGACCAGGGTTTGATTATAGTTATACACATAACTGGCCTTTTGATGAAGAAGCTGGAAATACACCAACAAGCAATATTCTCCTTTGGAGTGTTCTTGCAGTATTTGGTCTTATTTTAGCTCTTGGTTTAGTTTTATATCTTCACGGGAGATATTCAGAACACTCTGGCTGGAATAATAAAAAAAATGATTCTAATGATTATTCCTCCTTAAGTACTCTCTCTATTGAACAATATATGCCATCAGTAATGCAAAAAACTACTTACAAATTCTTTTTAGCCGCGTCTCTACTTTTTGTCTTACAAATTGGTTTTGGTGTTTTAAGTGTTCACAATTTTATAGGGCTTGATACCATTTTTGGAATTGATGTAAATGCCATAGTATCTCTAGTAGCTGCAAGAAGTCTGCATTTACAGCTTGGACTTCTTTGGATAACAGCTACTTGGATTGGAATCTCATTTTTCTTAATCTCTAGCTCACCACATACAAACAAATCAAAATCACAAATGTTTTTAGTAAACTTACTTTTTTGGGCTTTTCTAATTATGACCATTGGTGTAATTGTTGGTATTTTACTCCCCATTGGTGCTCTTCCTGGTGGATGGAACTGGCTTGGAAATCAAGGCTGGGAATATATTGAGATGGGTAGATTTTGGCAGTGGATAATGTTTGGGATATTTATACTCTGGTCAAGTATTTTATTTAAAGATATCTATCCAAGATGGAGTAAAAAAAGAGCATGGGAATTAAAAAACTGGCTATTTTACTGTGTAACTATCATTACGCTACTATTTATCTCTGCCTTTATTGCAGAGCCTGAAACAAATTTTGTTATTGCTGATTTTTGGCGTTGGGCAGTTATACATATGTGGGTAGAAGCATTTTTTGAGATGTTTGTAACCATAGTTCTTGTATATATGGTACACCTTATGGGCTTTCTACCTCAAGCTGCATCATCTAGAATTATATATCTTGCTGCACTTTTGTTTTTAGGTTCTGGGCTTTTAGGAATCAGTCATAACTTCTACTGGAATGCTAAACCTATGGCGATCCTAGCTATTGGAAGTATATTCTCAACTCTTCAAATTATACCACTTATTTTAGTTGCTCTTGAAGTTTGGAAATTTCGTAAAATGCCTCAAAATGGTATCCAAAAAGGCAAACCTTTTAAACAAAAAGTAGCATTTTATTTTCTCTTAAGTGTAAATTTTTGGAACTTTTTTGGTGCAGGTGTTTTAGGCTTTCTTATAAACTTGCCGATAGTTAATTATTATCAACATGGAACATATCTTACAGTTAACCATGCTCACGCTGCTTTTATGGGAGTATATGGGAATATCTCTATAGGGGCTATGATTTTTGTTGCAAGATATTTAGTAATTGATGAGATGTGGAATGAAAAACTTCTTATGAGAATCTTTTGGTCTATCAATATTGGGCTTATGCTTATGGTTATGATTGATCTTTTTCCTGCTGGAATACATCAACTTATCTCAACACTTGATAATGGTTTATGGTATTCAAGAAGCGAAGAATTTATCCAAGGTGATGTATTTCAAGCTCTCACTTTCTCAAGAATGATTGGTGGCTTTATATTTGTTTTTGGAGGTGTTTTGCCTCTTGCATGGTTTATGTTAACTCGTTTTAGAACTCTTAAAAGATTTAAATAAAATAGAGTTAACACTCTGTTTTATCTCTTTTTCCAAACACTAACTTCTGAAATACTATGTTGAAACTTTCTAGCTGTCTCTTTTATAATAAACTCTAAATCTTGTGTATGGATAAGCTCAAAATTCTCCTCTAAAATTTCTTTTAGAGTATCTAAAGTTTTTATTTCATCTCCACTACTATTTCTGTACCCACCAAGCCAAAAATCTTTTTTAGTTGAACTCTCTTGCCAAGTATATGGTGAAGTTAAAATTAAAATTCCATCACTATTTAATCTCTCATGAATAGTATTTAAAAACAGTTTTGGACTGTATAGTCTATCTATTAAGTTTGTTGCCATAATTGTATCAAATGAATTAAAATTTGGTTTTAAGTTACAAGCATCACCTTGCAAAAAAGAGATTTTATTTTTAATAGAATCATAACCCAACTCTGAAATAGTTAGTTTTTTATTTGTATATAACGCACCTTCCTCGTACGAGTGAAAAGCTACGTAACCATCATCTTTTAGCCTTGAACCAACCCCAATAAATCTAACAGAAAAATCTATCCCAACTACTTCATCAAAACTCTTTGCTAATTCAAATGTAGTTCGTCCTGTTGCACAACCCAAATCTAATATCTTCTTAAAATTTTGTGAAAAATTTACCGCTATTTTAGCTGTCTCTATAGCAAAGTTCTTAACTCCAAAATGTTCATCCCCATACTGAAATTCACAATACTGAGAAACAAGCTCATCACTTTCATAAATACTGTCTTCATCCTTATAGCT
The DNA here is from genome assembly GCA_021648465.1 of Sulfurimonas sp. Lineage (GTDB taxonomy): Bacteria > Campylobacterota > Campylobacteria > Campylobacterales > Sulfurimonadaceae > Sulfurimonas. The sequence continues at coordinate 9,523 of JAKISR010000032.1, forward strand.
TGCACTAGAGATAACATATCTAAAACCAGCAAATTGAGGAAAATGTTTTCTAAAAGCATAACGAGAATGTTTCATTATCATATTTCCACTACTTGCCCAAGATGAGCCAAGAATAAGTGAGTGTTTGTTATCAAAAGTTGGAGTTGAAAAATCATCATAAGCTGGATGAACATCAAATCCTTTAAATCCATAAATCGCTGTCGAACTCCATTGCCAAACATTTCCAACAACATCATAAATTCCATTAAAACTAAACTCATTTACAGGACATGCGCTTGAGAAGTGATAAAAATTTAAATTTGCTCTACTCTCATGGAACTCTGGTAAATCCTTTAGTCCTGCAAAGTTATAAATAGCTCTGTATTCCACTTCACTTGGTAGTTTATATGTTACACCATCTTTTTTACTTTTATATCTACAAAATGCTTCTGATTCAAGTGCATTTACATCAACAGGCCAATCCTGTGGCATATCTATTAGCTTATCAAGGGTTCTATATTTATATTCACTACCTTCTTTTACCCAAAAAGTAGGATATTTAGCTTTAGATATATCTAGAAATTTTTTACCCTCAGCATCCCAATACTCTTCATTTTCATAACCACCATCTTTTACAAACTCCATAAATTCAGCATTACTTACAAGGTATTTGGATGTTTTAAACTCACTTACCTTTTCTTCATGTGTACCATACTCATTATCCCAACCATAAAGATGGTGAGATTTACTTTTTCCAAGTTGTATATTTTGAGTATCTATATGAAACATCTCGTTTGTAGGAGCAACTCCACTATGTGTACAGGCTTTAAACTTATCCACTTCTTTAACAAACTCAAGTGGCATTTGGCGATGAAGCACAAGTGAAGTTTCTATATGAATTCGTTCATGCTCTATCCCCATTAGGATAATCCACATATCGCTATCAAAAGTTATAGGAAGAGTTAAAGGCATATTTGTAATCAAGTTATCAACCAACTCTCTTACTTTATCTCTATATTCTCTAACCTCTTGCACTTTTGGCCAAGCATAATTTTGAGCATTTATATCATCCCAAGACATCTCATCTACACCAACAGCAAAAATGGACTCAAGCTCTGGGTTGATTCTATTTTTTATAACTTTCATGTTTACAAGTTTATTTACATAAAAAGTAGCAGTATGACCAAAATAAAATATCATAGGATGACGCGTAAGTTCTGAGTACTTATAAAAAATATCATCATTTTTTAAAACATCGAAAACTGACTCATAGAGATCACAAGTATTATGAAAATATTCCCTAATCTCCTCTCTCTTTACTTCTATATCATCCCCTTCAAGTGTCACTGGATATAAACTATATTTACTCACATTTAGCCTTTGTAAATTTAAATTGCATTATTGTATCTAAAGGCATCTTTTAAATTATAAAAATTATTTCAAATAAAACATCAACAAAAAGAATGACTTCATTGTTTTGCTAGATTTTTGTTATATGTTTTAAATAAATGTTATGTATTACCACTTTTATATAGTTTTGTTATAATCATTATATGAAATTTTATAAAAGTAACCTGCTTAATTCTTTTGCAAATCTTACTCACACTTTTACAACAAAAAAAAGTTCAAATTTAGCTTTTCATGTAAATGATGATGAAAATAAAGTTAAATTAAATCATAAACTTTTAGCAAATGAGCTAGACTATAGTTTAGAAACACTTGTTCATATGAAACAGATTCATTCAGATATAGTACATACTCTAAGCAAGAATGATAACTTTTCAAATCCTCCAATTTGTGATGCACTTATCACTGATAAGATAAATACTCCACTTATGGTTATGGTTGCTGATTGCTCTCCTATTTTATTTTATGATAATGTTAAAAAGATTATTGCAGTTGCTCATGCTGGTAGACAAGGTGCATTTAAAAATATAATTCAAAATGTTCTAGAGTCTTTTCAAAATAATTTTAATACAAATATCAAAAATATATATGTAAGTATCGGTGCTAATATTGGAAATTGTTGCTATAGGGTTGGTTATGAAATTTATGAAGAGGCAAAAAGATTAGATTTAGGATATGCGATAGATAAAAGAGATAATTATTATTATCTTAATATTTCTAAGATATTAAAGACTCAACTTTTAGTATTAGGAATTAAAAAAGAACATATAGAGATAAGTGATGAGTGTACAAAGTGTAATAGTGATAAATATTTTTCATATAGAGCTGATTCAAAATGTGGAAGATTTGTAGGAATAATAATGCTCAAGTAAGTATTTAACATTTTATGTTAAGCTTCTCACAAAATTAACAAACAAGGAAAATTATGTTAAAAAAATACTTTGTACTAATGATAATTAGTATACTAACTGCTTCAACCCTATTTGGTGCTAAACCAAAAAATCCACCATTTTTAATACTTGGAAAAATACCTCACTATGTAGGGATGCTAAATGACAACTGGGATAATAAAAAACTAGCTTTAAATGAAGAGCAAAAAGAAAAACTTACTCAAGTTCGTAAAAATACTATTAAAACTGTTAAAGGGTTAAAAAAGAGGCTAGCTGTTTTAGAGCAAGAAGTAGCTGATAAAATTTTATCTGGAAGCACACCTCAAGAATTATTACCAAATCTAAAAGTGATTGCTGATTATAAAATTAAAGCTACTACTGCACATTTGAACTGTGCTTATCAAACTAATAAAATTCTTTCAAAAGAGCAATTATCTACTCTATATAAATTATCTAAGTAGATACTAAACTTTATGTACTCCTATTTTTAAGGAGTACAAAACCAAGCCACCAAAATCTTCACCTCTTTATAAGAGTAATACTAAGAAGCTTTATTACCAAATTTCACAAAAAAATATTTTAATCTTGCTGTTATTGAAACTATAAACTCTATATTTACACCATATATTTTTCGTTGAACATTATTAAAATTTTGTTTTTTTAGATAACTTACTATCTCTTTATGACCAAATATACTTGCATATACAATTGCATTTGCATCTGTTATGGCACCATTTTCTACTAATAGTTTTACCATTTCAAAATTGCCTTTAAAACAGACGCCCTCAAGGGGAGTTTGCCCCCTTTGGTTTACTTTATTTATATCTGCATCTCTAAGAAGAAGCATCTTAGCAATTTCAAAATTGCCATTATATGTTGCAAGCATTAACAGTGAGTCATCTTTATTGGTACAAAGATTTACGCTCATCCCATAATCTAACATTTTTTGAAGCTCTAAAATATTACCATCTCTTGCAAAATCTAATGCCATTAGTTGAAGCTGAGCATATCTTTGTTCCTCTTCTTTTGATATTTTCATTTTAGCTCAAAGCTTTTTTTACACCAGCTTCATAGTCTGAACTAATTTGTCCAAAAAGTGCTAACTGCTTATCAACAATATAAGAAGGTACTCCATCCATTGCAGCTGCTATATTTGAAAAAAGTTGATTTTTTTGATTATTATCCATAAGGTTAAATAGATCTCGCGCCTGATAAAAATGGTCATTTCCTAAATTTCTATCATATCTTGTAGCATCACCATCTAGCTTTAAAGGTGGTTCTAAATATTGCCCATCCTCTTTAGCTCCACCAAAACTATTTGGCTCATAAGTAAGTTCTGCCCTTTTATTAATATCTTCAAAATTCATAGCTCCATCTTTATGATAAGTATTTATCTCATTTAATGGTCTGTTAATAGGCAATGCCTCATAATGAGTCCCTACTCTATATCTTTGTGCATCTGGATAAGCAAAACCTCTAGCTTGAAGCATCTTATCAGGTGATAAACCAATTCCTGGAACTGTATTTGAAGGCGAAAATGATGCTTGTTCTACCTCATTAAAGTAGTTGTTTGGATTTCTGTTTAATTCTAAAACACCAACATCTATAAGTGGGTACTCTTTATGTGACCAAACTTTAGTTAAATCAAATGGATTATCTTTATGGTTGTCAGCTTGCTTTTGAGTCATAACTTGAATTTTAAAATCCCATTTTGGAAAATCTTTATTTTCTATAGCTTCATACAAATCTTTTTGAGAACTTTCTCTGTCATTTGCTATAACTTGATTTCCCTCTTCATTTGTCATGTTTTTAATACCTTGATGAGTTACAAAATGGAATTTAACCCAAGTTCTTTCATTGTCTTTAGTAATAAAGCTATATGTATGCGAACCAAAACCGTGCATATGTCTATAACCAATTGGTAAACCACGATCAGAGAACAAAATAGTAATTTGATGTAAACTCTCAGGAGTTAATGACCAAAAATCCCACATAGCTGTAGAGTTTCTCATATTTGTTCTTGGGTCTCTTTTTTGCGTATGGGCAAAATCTGGAAACTTATATGGATCTGCTACAAAAAATACAGGTGTATTGTTTCCAACTAAATCCCAATTTCCTTCTTTAGTATAAAATTTAATAGCAAATCCCCTTACATCTCTCTCAGCATCTGCAGCACCTCTTTCTCCTGCAACAGTTGAAAACCTCAAAAATAAAGGCGTTTGCTTACCAACTTCACTAAATATATCTGCCTTAGTATATTTTGTCACATCATGTGTTATAGTTAAAGTTCCATGAGCACCTGAACCCTTTGCGTGCATAGTTCTCTCTGGTATTCTTTCTCTATTTTGATGAGCAAGTTTTTCAATTAATGCATAATCCTGCATTAAAAGTGGACCTCTTTCTCCAGCTGTTAAAGCATCTTGATGACTAGCTAATGGCTCTCCCGCAGTTGTTGTAATATTTTTCATTTTATTTCCTTTATAACAATTATTCCACAGATAGCCTTAGAGGATAATTATTTTCTTTTGATAATTAATACTAATAGGTAAAAATATTTTATCAAACATCTTGCCAACATAAAAATATTTATCATCTTTTTGAAACAATACATTTTTATTTTCAAAAAACTGATGTGTTAAGTTTGTATGTAGTTCATTCAATGTAGATAGTGAAGTATTTGAAAGTATAAATGAGTTCAACACTGTGTTTGTATCTCCAAGCTCTGCCTCAATATCTTTTATTGTAATTGCTAAGTTCATCTTAGGGTCATTTCTTGGGTTTGAGTTTCTGATACCTTTTGGGTCTATGAAACTAATGTATTGCTTACCATCTTTTATAATCCACATAATAAAATCTGGATAAAAATTACCCTCAGTGAAAAATCCAAGACCCGTTTTACTTTGGTTTCTAAGTAAAAATATCTCTTTATCTTGATGTTTATCTTTTAGATATTTTTCTAAATCTTCTACAAAATCTTTTTCGCTAATATTTAGTTCTACTGGCTTTATTGATAAAGCTGTCATACCTTTATTTGTATAAATCAGAGGATTATAGAGATGTTTGTTAAAATTAAAAACTTTTAAATCAGCTCTATCAAAAGTGGGAACTCTGCTTTCTTTCAACTCTTTTTCAAGATTTTGTAGTATCTTTATAAGCTCACTTTCTTTCTCTTCTACTGTTACAGTATAACTGTCTATAAAATTAGCCTTATCCCTTGTTTTGCACAACTCTCTATATTCTAAATATTTACTCTCCCACTCACTTTTTTTATACTCATAAAATGACTTCATATATTTTTTAAGAAGTGTAATCATAATTGTTTCAAAGTTAGCAAGGTTCTTGAAGCTATATACATTCATATTGTCTTTTGGAATAAGTAGTTTATACCAATCATTAAATTGAAGTATCATTTGAATATTTTCTTTAGATATATTTAGATTACTCCAGTTTTTTTCATTTTTGAATTGTTGAAGTGCGAAAAATAGATTATCTATATTAACAAAACTAAGATGAGTGTCTTGAAGTATCTCGCTATTTAATTCAAGTTTATCTCCACTTCTATTTTTACTTGCTAACTCATCAACTTGTTTGTATAAGCTCAATACAACTCTTTTGTGTATAGCTGTTGCTTGAATATACTCTAAATCAAGTTTCACATCTGCTTTGAAGTCTTTTCCATCTTGTATGTCTAACACTTTTAGTTTCTTAATTTTATAGCTTTCATCATATATCAAAGGTAAAACAAACTCTACTCTCTCATCAGTAGGAACACCCTCATCTTTGAGGTAGTCCTTAAATGCTTTCATATAATCAGCTTTAAGACCAAATATATTTAGTGTTTCAACTGCTTGATATTTTCGCTCTAACTCTTTACCTCTGATAGCTCTACTTCTCTTTAAGCAAAAATCATAGCCTTTAAGTCTAACACCACGACCAAAAAGTTGGATAATCTGAGAACCCTCTTTTTTACCTATATTCATAAGACCCATAGTAGAAACTCTCCAAGAACTCCAACCCTCACTAAACTTCTTTGAACCTATAAGTATATTTAGATTTGATGTAGTGTCATTTATGGTTTTGAAAAGTGAGCTTGAGAAATCCCTTCTTGCTATACTCATACCATTCGCTTCACATATCTTTACAAGCTTATCACTATCTCCAACATTGATAAGACCAAAGTATTCGTTCTCCCCTATTCTAAGTGCTATTTCTCCATCAACACCTTTTAGGTTTTCTATGTGAAGTATTCCACTTGCTGCATTAAAGACACTGTTTAATATATCATCAAAAATTTGCGAAGCATTTAAATTAGAACTTGCCAAAAAGTTAAACTTATTATCAAATATATCTACACCCTTAGAAGTTTGAAGACCACTATCAAGACTCATAATCTTCTGTATATTTGCGATACTTTCACTTTTACTCTTAATAAACTCATCTATAAATAACAGTACATCAACTACATCAGACACATCTTTACCGCTATTTTTTCTAACAGCATTTACACTTCCACCAACAAATACCATAAGAGGCTTCTCTATGAGATAACTTTCTGCTATTTGCCCACTATGATATATTTTCATCTGTTGATAAAAACTAAGCAAGGAAGCTGTTAAGTAGGTTTGCTTTATATCTTCACTATCTTCGCTAAGATTTAGGATAGAGTAGTCTTTACCATAACCATCATTATAAAAATACTTGTAACTATAATCAAATATGATAGCCTTGGTATATTCATTTTCAAGCTCTGTTCTCTTTTTCCCAGTGCTACTGTTAATTTCCTGAGCAAAAGTTGCTGAGTATTCAAAAGCAAAACCATTTTCACTTAATTTATCTCTGTTAGTTTTCCATATCTCGCCTTTAGCTCCACGGTGTCCCTCATCAATAAATACAAGGTTATTATCTTCAAAGCTATCAACTGCTACTGTCTTATCTCCGTTTTCTTCGCCAAGTTTTGTTATCTCTATAATCTCTATTGCATTACTCTCAAAAAGTCCTTTGCTATCTTTAGAAAATATTTCTGCTTCTATATTTGAAACTTTAAATTCTTCTAAGTGTTGATTTGACAATCCCTCATTTGGAGTTATCAAAACTGTTTTATTGATTTTGATTTTACCTTTAGCATAGTGGTTAAACTGCAATATATTCATTTGAAGTAAAAGAGTTTTTCCACTCCCCGTAGCATTATATAAAGCAAGTTTATTTAGCTCTGTTTCATCATACTCTGTAAGCTTCTCTTTTTTATCTATATTAGTGTTGAACTCTTTTAGATAAGTGTTTAGGTCTTCAAGTAGTTGCTTCTTATCATCAAAGTATTTATCTAAGTAAATTTCTATAAACAGTAGTGATAGGTACTGGAAGTATTTCCATTTTATACCACGACCCATAGTCTTAGTATGTCTTACTATATTTTCATCATATTCTAAAAGCTTATCATCAGTGATTTGCTTACTTGTGCCTATGAGTTTATCTTTGAGTTCGTGATAAAAAAGAGAGTTATCATTTTCATCAAGGTCTTCTAATCGCGATGCTTTTAAGTCTTTTGCTAATGTTTTAAAATCTTCCACACCAAAGAGTGATAATAGATAAGAGTTTAATACTAACTTCTCGTTAAACTTCATCTACAATCTCCCAGTATCCATTTTTATCACTTCCAATTCTTCTTAACATATGGTTCTCTTTTAATAATTTTATATTATTTTCTATAGCTGTCGTTGAAATACCTATTTTTCCAGAGAGTGTACTAATTGTAATTTTTGGATTTTCTTTGATTAAATTCAATATTTTGATTTTATTTTTTGATAATTTGGATTTTATTTTTAACTTTTCTTGGTTTTCTCCCAACTTTTCTTGGTTTTCTCCCAACTTTTCTTGGTTTTCTCCCAACTTTTCTTGGTTTTCTCCCAACTTTTGCCTATAAACAATACTTCTAAATTGCTCCATCTCAACATCATTCACAAACTCAACACTACTGTTTAGTTCCAAAACTCTTTTAATCCCACTTCCGTAACCAGTATATGGCAATATACTTTTACAAATAGAACTCAGTATAGGATTTCTTTGTATTGCTATACCATTTTTAATCTTCTCAACAGTCAAAGAATTTGTTAGTTTACCTGGACTTATTATCTCCACACGGTTATGAAACATAAATATTTTTATAGATGAATTGATGTAATAATCCCTATGAACTAAAGCATTAACTATAAGCTCTGTAAGTACTTCTTTATGTATCTCCAACTGTGCATTTGAATTAAAATCTTCTTGAACTTGATAACTTCTTAGCTGACTCACTAAAAAACGCATACTATCCTCATAAAGTTCATCAAATGTTCCTTTAATTGTTTTTTTAGAGATAAATTTAGTAACTCCCACATCATTACCATCAAAATAACAACAATCTACATAAAAAGATGGATTAAATCTTTGTGGAGTTTCACCAAAGATAAGATTTCCTGCTAGTGTTAAATGGTTGTCTCTTAGTAACTCTAAGTTTGTTAAAATAGTTGTTAAATCTAAATCATTTTTATTAAGCTTGTTTAGTATCTCAATATTGTTATTTTTTAAAAATTTTTTGAGTTTAGAAATGTCAATATCATCAATAGTAGTTTTATGCACAATATTTTCATCAGGAAAAAGATTTTTAGATTCTGCAAAAAGTCTTCTTAACTCTTGAGGTGATATTTTTCTCTTATCGCTTCCTGCTTTTGTAAGGTAAATACCATTGTTTGTAGAGTATGGCTTATTGCTTCCCTCATCAATTTTAATAATTAGAATCTTTTTATTTTCAATATTTTCAATCTGTATTAGCGGATAAATCGGTGGGATAATATGAGTATTTATGACATTTCCAATGAGCTGATTTAACTTTCTTATATCTTTATCGTTTAAACCCACTATCTTAGAAAAATCATCAACACCAACTATAAGAAATCCACCTCTTGCATTTGAAAAAGCAACAAATTCTTGTGCAAGTTTATCTGCATTTGTAATGCTTGATTTAAATTGAGTGTAGCTATCTTCCCCGTTTGATATTCTTTGCATTAAATTGTTCATATCATTCTCCAAACATAAGTCGCTTAAATTCTTGCTCTATCAACTTCACTTTATAGTGATCTTCATCTTTTCTAAGATTATCTAAGTTGTTATCTCCATTTACATAGATAGTGTCAAACTCTCTGTCATATACTGACCAATCCATTTTTTTGAAGAACTCGTTCAGCTCATCACTACTTTGCCCATCTCTCCAAATGATAAGGATTTTCTCTTTTTTGAGGTTTTGTCCCTCTACTACAAGATAACCTTTAAGTAGTTCTATTCGTTTAACTACAAGCCCTAAGAGGTAGTTAAATGTTTCTACTAAGTCAATATTTGTATCTTTTGTTTCTCCAACACTTGAAGTAGCAATTTTAAGTTTATAATTAAAGGGTGTGCTAAAAGTATCTATGTTTAGAAGTGAGCCTTGGCTCTCTACATCTAAAGAGTAGTTGAGTATATAATCTTCTTTAGCTTCTCCATATAAATCTAATGCCTTATCTTGCTCTTCTGTCTTTTTGAATTCAAGGTTATTCAGAGTATCTTCATAGCTTTCAAGTTTGAAGTATTTGAAGATTTGAGATACACCATTTTTGGTAGTCGGGTTGCCATCTTTCCAACTGTCTGAGTAGATTACTTTTTGAATACGAGGTTTTGTAACGGTGTCAAAATATTCTCCCATTTCAATTAATAGATATTTTCTTTTTCCTTTATCTTCACGGTTTAAGTTAATAACAGAGTGTCCCGTTGTTCCTGAACCTGCGAAATAATCAAGAACAATAGTTCTATCATTAGAGTTTATTTTTATTAAATAACTTATCATTTCAGTTGATTTTGGAAAACTAAAAGATTTTTCTCCAAAAATATTATCTACCTCTTGACTTCCTTTTCCATTCATAAATTTTGTTAAAGCACGAAATGGAACAGTTCTTTGATAAGGATTTCCTTCATTATCAACAAACTGATACTGTTTTATATATACTTTCTCTTTATTATCATCCAAGACTATATAGTCATTTATAATTCCCCAGTTGAATTTTTCTTTTCCCCATCTCCAAGTGTTAGGAGAGCCAAATTTTCCACCTGAATAAATTACTTTTCCTGATGGTAATGTTATTGGATAATCACTTGTTTCAGAATAACTACCTTTATAATCTAAATCTCTTAAATAGTATTTGCCTCTTTTCTTTAAGTGACTATCAGAATATTTATATTTACTATCTGTATCAACATCAATAACTTTACGATTAAAGTTTAACTTTGAAAAGTTCTTTGAAAATAGTTGTATATAATCATATTCAATTGCTAAAGTCTTACTATCGTGACCACTACCTGCCTTATTCTCCCTAATCATTGTAGAAATAAAATTATTTTCTCCAAAAATTATTTTATTTATGTTTATAAGATTGTTTTGTTCGGTATCATCAATACTACTAAAAATAGCACTATCTTCAGTCATTAATTCTTTTGATAATGATAATCTATCATACATAAAAGACATCCAAGAACTATGTTGATAATTGTCATTATATAAGAAACCATCACTTCCAGTATTATAAGGAGGGTCAATATATACGGTTTTTACTTGCTCTTTATATCTATTTTGAAGCAAACTTAATGCTCCAAAGTTTTCACTGTTGATAAGCACTCCATCTATATCATCATCAAGATTATCAAACTCACTTAGAAGTTTGTATTTGAACTTCATATCAAAAAACTTAGTGTCTAAGACTAAATACTTTTCTTCTTTTAGGTCATCTATATTTTGAATATCTACATCAAAAAGTTCTTTCCACTCTGCTAATTGTTCTTTGTTTTCTAAAATTATTTTTAGTCTGTCATGCTGAACTTGATTCAGTATCTCTTTTTTTTGTTTTGGAGATTCCGTGTCAAGCACGGAATGACGAGAGGTGTCTATGATTTTATCAAGAGTGATACAGTAGTTAGTTTCTATGACAAATTTTTTTTTCTCCCATAACTTCTTTTGTAGTTCTTCAAGCTGAGTAAGAAATGAAATTACTTTTTGAGATACCTGTTTGAAGATTTTAATCTTACCCATCACTTCTTCATACTTGATAGGACTATCCATAATATCATCTAAAAATAACATCTCATTTTTGATATAGAAGTCTAACTCACGATTTAAAAACTCACCTAAATCTTTATGAATAAAATAATCAAAAGAGTTTCTGCTTGTGTAGTTTTTTAAGTGCTTTTCAAAGAGTGTTCTTTTTTTATTTTTCTCTGTGGGTGCTAATTCATTGAGTGCTATTATAAACTCTAAGTTTTCAATACTCTCAAGTGCTTTAGCTATCGCTTCTTCATTTAATTTATCTTGCTTAAAACCTTTTCCTACTGCTTTATACTCAAAGTTTATGTATAGCTCATCATTTATCACTTTACATGAATTACTCTCTAAGATTACAAATCTTCTCTCTTTATCACTTGTAGCTTTGTTGTTATTACTTTCTGTTTCGGCATCACTAAGCTTTAGGTGTATTATTTTGTCATTTACTGTAAAAGTATAATCTCTAAAATACTCTCCACTTTTTATATAGTATTGGTCGCTATTAGCCCAGTGAAGTTTTACTTCTTCTCCCTCATAAGGGATAGCATAAGTATCTTTTTTATATCTTCTAAGGCTTACAAAATCCCCATCTTTATAGTATCGCTTAAAAAAGTTAGCTAAGTGAGAAAA
>JAKISR010000033.1 GCA_021648465.1 Sulfurimonas sp.
TATCTGCTTTTAGAGGCTCTGGTATGATATTTCCTGATGAAGTAATATTTGCAAGATTTGAATTAAATAGATAATTATATACTACATTATCTCCTTTTAAAGTAGCATCTAGGGTCATTAAAAAAGTAGTTTTTGGTAGATTTATTCCAAAATCACTTTTCATTAAAGCAGTATCTATTTTACCACCTTTTGTTTTTAAAGTTATATCTCCATCTAATTGCTGTGGATTTATATTTTTAAAATTAACATCGAGGTTTATTTTTGAACTAGCATATGGTTTTTGTCCACTTATTTTAAGCAGTGCTTCTAGGTCTGCATTATCCATTTTTGCGATTATTGATGTTGGGTTTAAATCTGTAAGTTCTACATTATATGTTGTTTTTGAATATGCTACATCACTTTTACCCTCAACTGTTAAAAATGCCATATCCCCAACAGCATTACCGTCTGTACGAAAATTTCCAATCAGTTTTTGTTTAGTTAATGGTTCAAGTGATGCTAACTCTTCAAGCTTTAGAGCATAATTTATATTAAAAGCTTGAGAAAATAAAGAATAATTTCCATTCAAATGAATTGTATTATTTTTATTTATCTCTAGTAATATTTCAAATTGACTCATTGAAAGTTGAAATACAGATACTTTAGAATCCATTTTAGTCTGTTCTTTTATCTTAGATTCTATAATAGGTTTGAGCATTCCATTACCAAACCCAGTAAATGCCACTACATATATAATTGTAAACAGACCAATAACAATTCCAATAATCCAAATCAATATTTTCATTTTAAACCTTCATATAATAATACATAATGATATCAAAAAAGCTTTAAAAGCACTAGTTATATAGGACTTTATAGACTTGATAGTAGTACGCTCAACTAAATTATGTAAAATTACTAATGTTTGACTTGACATTGTTACACTCATATATTATAATGTGGTTATCTTTTTAAAAAGAAATGGATACACAAAGGAAACTTTATTTTATAAGAGTTTCCACCACAACAAGGAGTTAATAAATATTATGTCTAATAAATCTGACAAAGAATTACAAAAAGAACCCTTATTAAATGATGAAGAGGGAATTGATATATCTATAGATGAAGCTGAGGCGGAAGCAGAAGCAGTTGAGAATGAGTTCGACTTATTACAAGCAGAACTTACAGCATTAAAAGACAAATATGCTCGTGTGCATGCTGATTTTGATAATATCAAAAAAAGACTTGAACGCGAAAAATATACTGCAGTTGAATACTCAAACGAAAAATTTGCTAAAGATATGATTCCTGTTATGGATGCACTTCAGATGGCACTTACTTCTACTGCAACTGTTACAGACCCCCAAGAGCATTTGGATAAGTTAAATGAGGGTATTGAGCTTACACTTAAGCAATTCACTACATCTCTTGAAAAGCATGGCGTTACTATGGTAGCACACGATGAGCCATATGACCCAAATATTCACAATGCTGTTCAAACAGTTGATAGTGAAGATGTTGAATCTGGTCAGATAGTTCAAACTTTTCAAACTGGCTATAAATATAAAAATAGACCTTTGCGTGAAGCTATGGTAATTGTAGCAAACTAAAGAACTTTATGCTACTTAGGTTGCATAATTAATTTTTAAAACATTATATACTTTCACTGTTTTAAAATAAAAAATAAAAAAATAAAAATTAAAGGAAATACTATGAGTAAAGTAATAGGAATAGATTTAGGAACAACAAATTCGTGTGTAGCAGTTTATGAGGGGGGTGAAGCTAAAATCATCCCAAATGCAGAGGGTAAAAATACCACTCCTTCAGTAGTTGCATTCACAGATAAAGGTGATGTTTTAGTTGGTGACCCAGCAAAGCGTCAAGCTATAACTAACCCTGAAAAAACCATCTCTTCTATTAAGAGAATTATGGGTCTTATGATGAGTGAAGAAAATGCTAAAGAAGCACACGATAAAGTAACTTATAATATTGTAGATAAAGATGGTTCTGCTGCTGTTGATGTAGCTGGTAAGATTTACACTCCACAAGAAATTTCAGCTAAAATTCTTAGCAAACTAAAAGACGATGCAGAAGCTTATTTAGGCTCAAGCGTAACAGACGCAGTAATTACAGTCCCTGCATACTTTAATGATAGCCAAAGAAAAGCAACTAAAGATGCTGGAACTATCGCTGGATTAAATGTTTTAAGAATTATTAATGAGCCAACAGCATCTGCACTAGCTTATGGACTAGATAGTAAAACTGAAGAAAATGTACTTGTTTATGACCTTGGTGGTGGTACATTTGATGTTACAGTATTAGAGATTTCTGATGGTACATTTGAAGTTCTTGCAACTGATGGTAATGCATTTTTAGGTGGTGATGATTTTGATAATAAAATCGTTGATATGCTAAATGATGAGTTTAAAGCTTCTCACGGGATTGAGCTTAAAAATGACAAAATGGCTCTTCAGCGCTTAAAAGATGCAGCTGAAAATGCTAAAAAAGAGTTAAGTTCTGCTCAAGAAACAGAGATTAACTTACCGTTCATTACAATGACAGAGGCTGGACCACAACATTTAGTTGTAAAACTTACTCGTGCTAAATTTGAGGGTATGATTTCTGATTTGGTTGAAGAGACTATTGAGCATATTAAAGTTGCTATGAAAGAATCTGACTTAAGTAATGGTGATATCAAAGAGATTATCATGGTTGGTGGTTCTACTCGTGTTCCAATGGCGCAAGAAGCTGTTTCTAAGTACTTCGGCGGTAAAGACCTAAACAAAGGTGTTAATCCTGATGAAGTTGTTGCTGCTGGTGCTGCCATTCAAGGTGGAGTTTTAAGAGGAGATGTTAAAGATGTTCTTCTTTTAGATGTTACTCCATTATCACTTGGAATTGAGACACTTGGTGGAGTTATGACTAAGGTTATTGAAAAAGGTACAACTATTCCAGTTAAAAAATCTCAAATTTTCTCAACTGCAGAAGATAACCAACCAGCTGTTTCTATTAGCGTTGGTCAAGGTGAAAGAGAGTTTGCTAAAGATAACAAGTCTTTAGGTTTATTTGAGCTTGGTGATATTCCAGCAGCTCCAAGAGGTGTGCCTCAAATTGAAGTAACTTTTGATATCGATGCAAATGGTATTTTAACTGTTAGCTCAACTGATAAAGGTACTGGTAAATCTCAATCAATCACAATCTCTGGAAGTTCAGGATTGAGTGAAGAAGAGATTAATAAAATGGTTCAAGATGCTGAATCACACAAAGCTGAAGATGAAGAGAGAAAAGTTATGGTTGACTTAAGAAACCAAGCTGATGCTCTTATTGCTCAAACTGAAAAATCTATGACAGAGATGGGTGATAAACTTGAAGCTGATGAGAAAACTAAAATAGAAGAAGCTATAGCTGATTTAAAAGAGACTCTAAAAGATGAGTCTGCAACTAAAGAGCAAATAGAGCAAAAGGTAAAAACATTAACTGAAGCTGCGCACAAAATGGCTGAAGAGATGTATAAAAAAGAACAAAATCCGCAAGAAGCAGAAGCTGAAAAGAAAAAGAAAAAAGCTGATGAAGATGTTATAGACGCTGAGATAGAGTAGCAACACTTTATCTTAAAATCTTCCTCGACATAAAATAAATCTAATTTTAGATTTTGCCATGTGTTATATCACACATGGCATCTACTCATAAAACTCGTTTACTGAACATAAATATCACTTTTTTATTCTTATTTTTACCTATTTAAGGGACATTTTATTTAAATGTCTTATAATAATCATAAATAATAAATGATAAACAATAAGGGTGTTATATGCTAAACAATCTCTCTATTAAAACAAAATTATTACTACAAACTGCCATTCCAATTATCATAATTCTTATTTTATCATTTATGGCAATTAGCTCTAACTTAAAAAATGTAAACCATTTAGAAGAGTTACAAAAAAGTTCCAAACTTCTTAGTTCCATATCATTACTAATACATGAGACACAAAAAGAGAGAGGCATGACTGCTGGATTTTTAGGCAGTGGTGGCAAAAGCTTTAAAGACAAGCTTCCTTCTCAAAGAAATCTTACAGATACAAGGGTAAAAGAGCTACAAGAGTATTTAAATAAAATTGATTTAGATAGCATAGATACAAAAACTTCAGACGCAACTAACCAAGCACTTAATGAGGCTGCACAAATAAGCTCTATACGATCACTAGTTGATTCATTAAATATAAAAGGTTCAGAAGCAATTGCATACTATACTAATATGAATTCTAAATTTTTAAATATTCTCATAAAAATTTCTAATACATCATCATCTCCTGAAATAACTAAACAGATGATAGCTTATATTAATTTTTTAATGGCAAAAGAGAGAGCAGGTATAGAAAGAGCAATTGGTGAGAATATTACTTCCACTGATTATTTTAAATCTAATTTTAGACAAAAACTCTCTAATCTCATCTCTGCACAAGACTCTTATCTATCTAGCTTTAGTGATTATGCATCTCCTGAAGCTAAAGAATTTTACACTAAAACATTAGATCATGATTCTGTTAGAGAAGTAAGTAAAATGAGAAATACTATACTGAATGAAAAAGGTATAGGTGGCTTTGGTATTGATGCTACCTACTGGTTTGATACAATATCAAGTAAATTAGGACTTTTAAAAAAGACAGAAAACTATATTATTAAACAAATTAGAGCAACCAATAAAAAAACTAAACAGAATATTAAATTAGCTGTGTCAATCAGTAATTTAGTTCATGAAACTCAAAAAGAAAGAGGTGCAACTGCTGGATATGTTGGAAGCAAAGGTAAAAATTTCACTAAAAGACTTCCTGCACAAAGACTGCTTACAGATAAAAAACTTAAAATTCTCAAAACTACTCTAAGTAATCTAGGTACGTCTACTCTAAATAAAAAGGCAAAGAGTCATTTAAAAAAAGCATTAGCTCAGTTATCTAAACTACAAAATATAAGAAATGGTGTAGATTCTCTTTCTATGGGTGGTGCTAAAATTATTGGTTATTATACCGGTATGAATGCAATCTTTATAGATGTTATTGGTGCTATTTCAAAAGATGCCAAAACTGTAAATGAAGCAAGGGATTTACTGGCATGGTATTACTTTTGTATGAGTAAAGAGCGAGCTGGAATTGAGCGTGCTGTTATGTCAAATACTTTTGCAGGAAACAAATTTTTACCAGATATGAAAGAAAAATTTACAAAATTGGTAACGGAACAAGATGCTTACTTAGTGAGTTTTAAAAAGTCTGCCAATCAAAAAATGATTAATTTTTACAATAAAACAGTATCTGGCAAATATATTGATGAAGTAAATCGTATGAGAGAGGTGGCTTTTAATGCTAAAAGTGTTGGCGGTTTTGGAATTGATTCTGGATACTGGTTTAATACAATTAGCACCAAAATCAATTTACTTAAAAAAATTGATGACCACTTATCTACTACTTTAGAAAAAACTATAGAAATAAAACTATCAGATAAAAGCACATCACTTTATACTATGACCATAATCATCATAGTGTTGATATTGTTTATACTGATATTTTCTAAAATAATCTCTGATGGTATTTCTAAATCTATATGTAGATTCCAATCAGGTCTAGTAAGCTTTTTTGATTATATTAACAGAGAAAAAACTGATATAGACCTACTTGATGATAGTTCATCTGATGAACTTGGCAATATGGCAAAAGTTGTAAATGAAAATATTATAAAAACTAAAGTAGCGATGGAAGAAGACAATGCCTTTTTAAATAGTGCTGAAAGTGTTATGAATAGAGTTTCAGAGGGTATGCTTTCAATGCATATCGAAGCTAACACTAGCAATCCAAGTCTCCAGCAGTTAAAAGAATCGGTTAATAATGCTCTGCTAAACTTAAAAAACAAACTTACTACCATAAACAAAACATTGGAACAATACTCAAGTTATGACTATACAGATCAGTTAAAACTTGATGGTATTGAACAAGACAGTGCACTAGAGGTATTGATATTTGAAATTAATCAATTAAGAGGTGCAATTGTAAATATGTTAAATAATTCATCTGGCAGTGCTAACAATTTACTGGAAAAATCTGACATATTACAAGCTCAAATGCAAGAATTAAGCAGTTCGTCTCAACAACAAGCAATAAGCTTAAAAGAAACAGCACAAACAATGGAAAATATTGATAGTGCCTCTAAAGAGACTTCAAGCAAAGCTAAAGAGGTTATTGAGCAGTCAAATGACATTAAATCTGTTGTTTTAATAATTTCTGATATTGCTGAACAAACAAATCTACTGGCTTTAAATGCAGCTATTGAAGCGGCAAGAGCTGGAGAACATGGACGAGGATTTGCAGTAGTTGCAGATGAAGTAAGAAAACTAGCTGAGAGAACTCAAAAATCATTATCAGAGATAAATGCAAATATAAATATACTTACTCAATCTATCACTGATATAGGTGTTAGCATTGATGAACAGAGCAATAATATCTCTAGTATTAACACCACTATTTCAAAAATCGATGAAATAACTCTAGAAAATTCAGAGATAGTAGAAAAAGTAGAGCTTATAACAAATGAAGTTAAAGAAATGGCTGTTAATATTTCTCAAGATGTTCAAAAAAATAAATATTAATACAACTATATGTAGAATTTAATTTTTACATGTCAAATTAAATACTATCTAAAGTCTTCATAACTTTTAAAGCTTGAATATGTTCTTTTACATCATGCACTCTAATTATTGAAGCTCCATTTTTTGCAGCTTCCAAATTTAAAGCTATTGTTCCTGCAAGTCTATCCTGTGGAGATGATGGTGATATCTTATCTATTAGTGATTTTCTTGAAACTCCAATAAGTAGGGGCTTTTTAAGAGTTAAAAAATGCTCTAAATTTTTTATAAGTATTAAATTATGCTCTAAGGTCTTACCAAAACCAATACCAATATCTAAAACAATATCTTGAACACCAAGTGATTCAGCTTTGGCAATTCTACTCTCAAAAAATGAATATATGTCACTTAAAATATTTTCATATTTAGGATCATCTTGCATAGTTTGAGGTGTTCCCTGCATATGCATTATAACAGCTTTAGCACCATTGCTAGCACATATTTTACTAACTTCATTATTCGCTAAACCTGTAATATCATTAACAATTTCAAAACCACTTTGAAGTGCGTATTTTATTACATTTGGTCGATAACTATCAATACTAAATTTCACTTTTTTGTATAATTTTTCTGTTTTTATTAAATTAAGTATAGGTTTTAATCTACTAAGCTCTTCAGCTTTATCCACATGTAAAGAGTTTGGAGCTGATGATACTCCACCAACATCTATAATATTAGCACCATCTTCTATCATCTGTTCAACCGCTTTAACTGCACTATCTACATTAAACCTAGAATCTAAAAAAAAACTATCATTATTAATATTAATAACACCCATAATATCTACATTTGATTGCTTTTTAACTTTTAAAATTTCTTGTAATTTTTTTGCTAACTCTTTTAAACCAAATGGTTGTGCTAGCTCTTTTTTACTAAGTAATTGTAATTGTTTACTTGTGGCTATAAGTAAACAATCCACATATGGAGTTTTTGCCATTACAGTTCCACGAGGAACAGCTAAATCAGCACCTATACTAAGAGCGTCTTGTTTTAAAATATTTGCTGCACCTACATGTAAAGCATTTATTTTTATAATATGGGTATACGCTTTTAAAGAGAGTATACTAACTCCACCGCTATCAACGCCTATATCATGAAGTTGTTTTTTAATATCAACTCTATTAGATAATTTTTCAATTTGCATTTTTAT
Source organism: Sulfurimonas sp. (assembly GCA_021648465.1). Lineage (GTDB taxonomy): Bacteria > Campylobacterota > Campylobacteria > Campylobacterales > Sulfurimonadaceae > Sulfurimonas. The sequence continues at coordinate 7,803 of JAKISR010000033.1, forward strand.
CTCCAATAAAACCCATCAACAACATTGCTAAAATAGATTGTGGACGAGAATTTAATTCTAATAATCTATATGCTTTATCAAAATTTTCAAGTTGAGTATTTGATAGTATAAGCATATCTACAACCGTTGCTCTGTTATAAAGTGCCTCTATAAGAGTTTTTGCTTCACTTTTTTTTATTCTAGCATTTGCTTTTAAAAACTCAAAAACTTCTTTATAATCAATTTGAGAAAGATTTAACTCTATGTCCTTTTTCATATAAGTCTTTTTACCCTTAAGTATAGGTAATCTTGAACGAACAGTAGGAAGTAGGTTTGATTTTATAGATGATATAATTATAAATTCTATATTTTTAGGAGGCTCTTCTAGTACTTTTAGAAGTGAATTTTGAGCTAGACTAGTAAAACTATTTGAACCCATAATGATATATTTTGTTTGAGATTCACTTATATAAGCTTCTGCTATAACAGCTTTTGCATGTTCTATTTTAAAATCATCTTCTATAAAACCAACTACTCTATTTGGTTTTAATTCATTTACAAATTTTTCATACTCTGCTTCTATATCTGTTGAAATTAAAATATGACTTTTATTACTCTCATGAACTAACATCTACTTCTCCAAACATTGCTGCATTTAGAGATGCATCAAAAATACGATAAAGCTGTAATAATTTGATATCTAATAATTTATCATACGAGCGAAGATTAAATGCATTTAGATACTCTTCATCAAACATCCAAAAATAACTTGTATCTTTTCTTTTTGCTATATCTGCTCTTTTATCATCACCATTACCAATATACCAAAAGAAATAATCCTCTTTATGTGAAAGAGAAATCATATTTTCAACAATATCAATCATCTCCCCACCACTCACACTATTGTAGTGTTGATACATATTATCTATTGTTATAATTGGTAAAAGTGGGCGTTCAAGTTGTTTAGAATTTATGGAACTAACAATATATTTTTCCAACCATTTTCTTTTTTCATCAGTGATAAGAATGATAGTTTTTCCATTTAGAATCTGCTCTAGTGCTTGTGAAGTTGTTGTTGTCCAGTCAAACCTCTGCTCTTCTATCCAACTAAAACAACCCCCTTCTTCTCTGATAGCATCTAAACTCCACTGTGCGAAATCATTCATAATACCTCTTCACTATTGCTCTAAAGAGCGATACTAAAAATAATTAAATTATTTCTAGTGAAAGCTTTACCCTTGATGAGAATATTATTTTTCATTACTTATCTAGCTCATATGCATTATGAAGACTTCTAACAGCTAACTCTGCATATTTTTCATCTATAACCATTGAAATTTTTATCTCTGAAGTTGAGATCATATTGATATTAATATTTTCCTCAGCCATCGTTGAAAACGCTCTTGCTGCAACACCAGAATGAGACTTCATCCCAACACCAACAACAGAAACTTTACAAATTTTATCATTATATGAATCAGCAGAGATATCACCACTTTCTACAAAAGTATCAACTACAGCTTTAGCATCATTAATCTCATTAGTAGGTACCGTAAAGTCAATATTTGTAGTTCCGTCATGAGCTTTGTTTTGAATAATCATATCAATATTCACATCACTATTTGATAATTTTGTAAAAATGTCAGAAGCGATTCCTGGTCTATCTTTTACACCCACTAAAGAGATACGAGCTTGATTTTTATCTAGTGCTATTCCACTTACTAATGGCTTTTCCATAATATTTTCTTCCTTCGTTATTAATGTTCCCTCTTCATGTGAGAAGCTTGTTCTAGTTACTAAATTTACATTCAGCTTTTTTGCTAACTCTACTGAACGATTTTGAAGTACTTTAGCACCAAGTGAGGCTAACTCCAACATCTCATCATATGAGATTTTATTAAGTTTTTTTGCTTTTGGTTCTATGCGTGGGTCAGTTGTGTAAATTCCACTAACATCTGTATAAATTTCACATAGATCTGCTTTTAATGCTCCAGCTATTGCAACTGCTGAGAGATCACTTCCACCACGACCAAGAGTTGTTACATCCCCATTTTCATTTACGCCTTGAAAACCAGCAACTACAATTATTTTTCCATCTTTAATTGCACTTTTCATAATTTTAGGATTTATATTTTCTATACGTGCTTTAGTATGAGCTGTATCTGTCACTATCCCAGCTTTTCTTCCTGTCATAGCACATGCAATATGTCCCATCTCGTTTAAAGCAATTGAGAGAAGTGAGGCAGTAACTCTCTCTCCAGAACTAAGAAGCATATCCATTTCAGCCTTAGATGGATTTGGTGAAAAATGCTCAGCATACCGTACGAGTTTATTTGTTTCCCCGCTCATTGCAGAAACTACAATAACGACGTCATGACCAGCTTTTTTTGTTTCACTAACACGGTTTGCCACATTTTGTATGCGATCTAAATCACCAACACTTGTTCCACCAAATTTTTGAACTATTAACATCTAGAATAAACCTTCATTATTAAAATAATTTATTACTCTTGTGTATACATCCTTTTTAAAATTTGCACTTAAGTTTAAAATATCCTCTACGCCAACAAATTTATAGTCACTAAATTCTGGATATTTGGTTTTTATGTTTATTTTTGCATTTTTATTTAGTTTAACTAAAAAATATTTCTGCTTCTGCCCAATATATGGTTTCATATTTTTAGCAATTTTAGAAGGGAAATCATAAGATATCCATTCTGGATACTCACAAATAATCTCAACATCATTTGTACCTATCTCCTCTTCTAGTTCACGAAACAGTGCTTCTTTAACTTCTTCACCATCATCAATCCCACCTTGAGGAAACTGCCAAACATCTCTTAAATCATTTCTTTGAGCTAAAAAAATCTCTTTTTTAGCAGGATAATTATTTGTCACAACTATCATCGCTACATTAGGACGATACAAATCTTTTTTATTCATTAACTCTGCTTCACTTTATATTTAACGCGATTGTACTAAAAAAGCAATTAAAAGAAAATAATTTTACTTAATATAGCTATAATTCCATTATGCTACTCTACATCCATATTCCATTTTGCGACTCTAAATGTTACTACTGTGCTTTTAGTTCATATGTTGATAAATTTCACTTAAAAAATGAGTATATGAAAGCTCTACTTATTCAACTTAAATATGAACTTAAGAAATTTGATGCAAAACACAATTCAATAGAGTCTGTCTTTATTGGTGGTGGTACACCATCTACAGTTGAGCCAGAACTTTATGAACCTCTTTTTAATATTTTAAAGCCATATTTCATGTCAAATATTGAAATAACATCCGAAGCAAATCCAAATAGTGCAACAAAAGAATGGCTTGAGGGGATGTATAAACTTGGAGCAAATCGTATAAGCTTTGGGGTACAAAGTTTTAACAAAAACAAACTCAAAATTTTAAATCGTGCACATACAGATGAACAAGCTAAAAGTGCTGTTTTAAATGCAGAAAAAATAGGGTTTAAAAATCTCTCGCTTGATTTAATTTATGCTACATTTGGAGATACTAAAGAGCTTTTACAACACGATATTAAAACTGCTCTATCTTTGCCAATAAATCATCTAAGCGCCTATGCCTTAACCATTGAAAAAGGCACTCCTTTTGAGTCAAAACCTCATATGTCAAAAGAGACTTTAAAACTCACTTCATGGCTTTTTGATGAAATAATTTCAAATGGATTTAAGCAATATGAAATAAGTAATTTTGGAACATACCAAAGCAAGCATAATCTTGGTTATTGGAAATATAAAGATTATATTGGTCTTGGAAGTGGTGCTGTTGGAAAACTTAAATATGAAAGATTTTATCCCACTGTTATTGTTGAGAATTATATAAAAAATCCACTTGATATAAAAGTTGAAATTCTAAGTGATGAAGATAAAAAGATTGAGCATATATTTTTAGGTCTTAGGTCTTGCATTGGAGTAAGTGAGGATATATTAAATACACAAGAATTAAAAAATGCAAATTTACTAGTAAAAGAGAAAAAACTCTACTTTAAAAATACTATATTTTACAATCATGATTATTTATTAGCAGACGAGATTGCACTTTTTATATCATAGTTTAATTATTCTTTAGATAAAATTTCCAATTATAATAACTTAGAAGGTATTTAATGTTTGGTATGGGTTTTACGGAGATAATGATTATAGCTGTTATCGCTATTTTATTTCTTGGTCCAGATAAACTTCCAGAGGCTATGGTAGATATAGCCAAATTTTTCAGAAGTGCTAAAAATACTATTGGCTCAATGAAAGACACTTTAGAAGAAGAGATGCACGTTAAAGGTATAAAAGAAGAAGCTCTTGCCTATAAAAAAGAGTTACTTAGCACAAGTGAAAAAATTAAAAACTCTACAAATATTAAACATATTGGAGCAAAACTAACCTCACTTGATGATGATATATTTAACGAAAATGAAATATTTTTGGATGAAAAAGAAGAAAAAGTTCCAAAGAGTAAAGTAAAAAAAGAAAATAGCAAAAATGTTTGATGATATAAAACCACACTTAATTGAACTTAGAAAACGACTAGGAATTTCAGTTGCAAGCTTAATAGTTATGTTTTTTGTTATGTTTTACTTTCATGAACCTATCTTAACTTGGATGGTAGAACCTCTAAATACTGCACTTGTAGAAGTTGGTAAAAAATCTGTTTATGCGGCAGAGGGGATGGTTACAACTTCTCAAGTTGGTGGAGCATTTTTTGTTGCTTTAAAGGTTTCATTTTTTGCGGCTCTTATAGGTGCATTGCCTATTATTCTTTCACAAATCTGGATGTTTATAGCCCCTGGTCTTTATGCAAATGAAAAAAAAATGCTTATCCCTTTTATAGTCGGTGGAACAATAATGTTTACCATAGGAGTACTCTTTGCTTATTATATTGTTACCCCTTTTGGTTTTGATTTTCTCATAACCTTCGGTAGTTTTAAATTTACTCCTCTTATAAACATAGAAGATTATGTTGGTTTTTTTACAAAAATTATGTTTGGATTTGGTATAGCTTTTGAACTGCCGATTTTTGCTTATTTCTTAGCATTACTTGGAATGATAAACGATAGAAGTATGAGAAACTTTTTTAAGTATGCTGTTATTATTATCTTTGTTGTTGCGGCACTTCTTACTCCTCCTGATATTTTAACACAACTTCTTATGGCGGGACCACTTATCATCCTTTATGGTTTTTCTATCTTAATTGTAAGAATGGTAAATCCTGCTCCCCCTCTTGAAGTTGATGAAGATGTAAATTTAGATAATGACGATGAATGCAAAACAAAGAATATTTAACCTCAAGCTATGATTTCACTCTTCCAAGTGAGCTAATAGCTACATATCCAGCATCCCCAAGAGATAGTGCAAAACTATTAGTTTACAATAGAGAAAAAGATGAAATTACTCATGTATTATTTTCTGATTTTGAAAAATTTATACCAAAAAAGTGTGCTTTAATATTTAATGATACAAAAGTTATAAAAGCTAGACTGTTCGGTCTAAAAATAAGTGGTGCAAAGATAGAACTTCTAATAAACAGAGCATTAAATGCTCATAATATTAATGTTTACATTCGTGGAAAAGTAAAAATAGATACTAAAATCTTTTTTAATGAAAATTTAATAGCAAAAGTAAAAAAGTTAAACAGTGATGGAAGCAGAATTGTAAACTTTTTTAGAAATAACAAACTTTTAAGATTTGAAGATATACTACCAATCATTGATAAAATAGGTCATGTTCCTCTTCCTCCATATATTCAACGAGAAAATAACCAAGAAGATGAAAGTGAGTACCAAAGTGTATTTGCACAAAATGAAGGTGCAGTAGCTGCTCCAACTGCCTCACTTCACTTCACAAATGAGCAACATAAAAGAATTTGTAAAAATCATATACATGCCTTTATAACTCTCCATGTTGGAAGTGGAACATTTAAACCTGTTGAGTGTACTACAATAACGGATCATCCAATGCATTCAGAGTATTATGATATCTCAGATAATGCTAAAGAGCTTCTTAATTCAAATATACCTATTTTAAGCGTAGGAACAACATCAACAAGAACTATAGAATTTTATGTAAGACATAAGGATATACAAAGAGGAGAAGCAAATCTTTTTTTACACCCAAATAACAAACCCCTTAGAGTAAATCATCTACTTACAAACTTTCACTTACCAAAATCAACACTTTTAATGTTAGTTGCTTCTTTTGTTGGTGTAGATAAAGCTCGAGAACTTTATAGAGTTGCTATTGAAGAGAAGTACCGATTTTACTCTTATGGTGATGCGATGTTGATATTATAAATTAGATTTAAATTGAGATAATCTTTCCATTTTCTATTTTTATTTCACCAGCAAGTTCTGCTTCAAAAATTTTATTTGGATATTGTTTTAATGCTTCATCATAAGTTGGATTTGTTTTGCAAAACTCTATAAATTTATTCTCATTTTTTAAGTATTCATCATTTTTTATCTCACTTATTGCAAATTTTGATACAAACTCATCTATATCGTAAATCACTTCTGCTTTACCCTCTTTTACAAGCTGATTAGTAGCATAACTTTCACCGAGTCTTTGTGGTAGGACATAAATCTTTTTTTGCATCTCTTGTGCATACTTCACACTTCTCATAGTGCCACTATTTATATCTGCTTCACCAACTACAAGAACATCTCCAAGAGCTACAACAAGTTCATTTCTAACTACGAAACTCCATGGAGTTGCCTTAAAGTCCATATCAAACTGACTTAGTAAAAGTCCACTATTTTGTATATCATTTAAGAGGTTTTTATTTACTGCAGGATATCGTATATTAACCCCACATGGTAATACTGCTATAGTATTACTTGCCCCTGATCCATTATGTGCAACAGCATCAATTCCCATCGCCCCACCACTTACAATACAAATTCCTGCTCTTGACAATAGTGATGAAAGTTTTTGAATCATTTGACGAGAATATTTTGTAGGTTTTCTGCTTCCCACTATTGAGATTTTAACTCTCTTTAGCAAAGATATATCACCCTCATAAAAAATCTGTTTGGGATGACTTTTCATTGAAGATAATTCAGCTATATTATCTTCAAGCATATTCATTTTAGTACAACTTATTGATTAAAACTAACTCAACATCTTTAAAAAGTTTTTTTGATTCTTTTATAGCTAAGAGAGTGTTAGCGTGAGGATGCCCTATAGCTATAGCTGTTCCGTGAACCTTAGCTATTTTTATTGCTTTTTTGATTTGAGAAATAACATATTTTTTATCACTTTCATGGTCTAAGAATATATCTCTTGCCATGTACCTATCCCCATAATTTTCCATAACTTTTTGTACTTTTGTAGAACCAATTGTTCTGCTATCTATAAAATCGATATTTTGTTTTTTTAGTGCATATATAAGTTTATTTACTGCTAATTCATTTGATGTAAATTTGCTACCAGTATGGTTGTTTATATAACGAACTCTAGGAAAAAGTTTTTTAATCATTTTGATTCTTTTTATTATCTCTTTTTGTGTGTCATCAACTCTAAGTGTAAATGGTTCCTCTTTTGTAAAGTTTTTAGCTTCCATTGGTAAGTGAACCATATAAAAATCTTCTTTTGCAGCTAGTTTATGTGAATTTGGCCTGTCTTTACTAGGAGGCAAGAAAGACATTGTTAAAGGAAGATTAAGTTCTTTTATAGCTTGTACATGTGATTTTGCACTAACATCATCGATAATAATTGCCAGTTTTGGCTTTGAAGATGTGGTTTTAAGCTCTCTTTTTTGAGATTGTGGCAAACTTGTTTTATCATACTCATGTGAAGAATCTGTATATGTTGGTTCTTTTGGTATTGGTAAATTTATATCTTTACTATCTTTTTGAGATTGTTTTTTAAGCACATCTTGAAGTCTAGTATGTACACTTGTACTATCTGATTTTAGTGGTTTATCGAGTTCTTTAAGTACTAATGATCTTTTTTTCTCTTTTATTTGTTTTGCTATCTCTTTTTTTGTATTGTCAGATCCAAAATGATATCCAACAGCAAATGAAATCATAACTGTTGCAATAAAAGCTAAAATCCATGCAACATATTTTAGGGAAATTAAACTTTTTTTAGCTTTATTCTTTTTTCTCTTTGGCATACACTCTCCATATAATTCTCATAACTATATCCACAAAAGATAAAAAATAAACTTTTTTATTGCATATTGACATACTATTTTTATTTTTATTTGTTTTCTTTTTTTGTGAGCAAGTTTACAAAACAATTCCTCATTTAATCATAACTGGAATATAAGTTATAATCACTTATTAAGTAATTTTTATGTATAATCCCGAGTTCCTTTCTCTTTGTATCACAAAATATTGATGATATATCCATATCCGAAAGGGAAACAAAAAGCCTTATAACAGGCAAAATACCAAAGGGAGATTATACTCTATGAGAAATTACGAAAACCTAGTAATCGTAAAACCAACATTTACAGCAGAAGAGATTCAAGCTAGCGTTAAAGCTATCGAAGAAACAATTACTTCAAATGGTGGCGAAATCGCTACTACAGACTCAATGGGAATGAGAAAATTAGCATACCCAATTGATAAAAATGAGCGTGGCTATTTCCATATTATCTATTATTCAGTTGCTCCATCAGCAATTACTGAGATTGAAAGACGTTTTCGTATAAATGAAGACCTTCTTCGTTTTATTACTATCAAGTATGATACAAACCGTGAAATCACAGCATGGAATCAATTGGTACAAAAAGCTAAGAAAAAAGCTGCGACACCTGCAAAAGAAGAAGCAACAAAAGCAGAAGAAGCAACAAAAGCAAAAGAAGCAACAACTGAAGCACCAGTAGTAGCAGAGTAACTGGCATTAGCCTAAACAGATAAGGAAAATTCATGTATAACAAAGTTATTTTGGTTGGAAACTTAACTCGCGATATTGAACTTAGATACTCTCAAAGCGGAATGGGTATAGCAAATACTGCTATTGCAACAAGCCGTAAATTCACTAGCAATGGTGAAAAAAAAGAGGAAGTTTGTTTTGTAGATATTACATTTTTTGCAAGAAGTGCAGAGATTGCTAACCAGTATCTTCGTAAAGGGAGTAAAATCCTAGTAGAAGGTAGACTTAACTTTGACCAATGGGTAGATCAAAATGGACAGAAACGCTCTAAGCATTCTGTAGTTGTTGAAACTATGCAGATGTTAGACTCTAAAAGTGATAATCAAAGTGCTGGAAATAATTACCAAGCACCTCAAACGCAACAGAATCAACCTCAGCAACAACAAGCTTATCAAGAACCAAGTTATAAGCAACAGCAACAACAGCCGCAAAGCTATCAAAAGCCTGCCGCACAACAGATGCCAAGCTCTAACCAAGTTCCAGTGATTGACATTGATGAAGATGAAATTCCATTTTAGAAAATAGATGCCCGACCAACGGGACAAATGCCCTCGGGGTATAATAAAAGGAAATAACATGGCAGAAAGAAGAAAATACAAAAAAAGATATTGTAAATATTGTGAAGCAAAAGTAGATTTCATGGATTATAAAGATGTAGGCGCACTACGTTTTTCACTTTCAGAAAGATACAAAATCATGCCTCGCCGTTTAACAGGTAACTGTAAACGTCACCAAGATATGATATCAACAGTTATTAAAAGAGCAAGAGCAGCTGCACTAGTTCCATATACAGTAACTCGTAAAGCAGTAGTAACTGCACCATTTGAAAATCTAAGATAAATTTTCATCTCTCCCCTTAAATGGGGAATTATTCAAACAACCCCCTATGAAATTTATTTACCATACAACTTTTGTGTACATTATTGTGTATCTACACATAAAATATGAAAAAAAATTTAATATATCCCACCTAAAAAAGGTGAAACAAAAAAACAGGAGCTTAAACTAAATATGGGAGTTAAAAATTAGAAATTATAATTAATACCTATACCGATGTGTGTAATGTAATCTGCTTCAACTTTTATATTTACACCACTTACTGTTACAGTATCATCAGCAATACTTTTATTATATTTAGCATTAAACTCTATTTCAAAGTTCTTATTAATTTCGTACATTACACCAATGCCAGCTCCATAAGTCATACCATCTACATCAATAGTAGGAATTGTCGCTGATGTTTCTTCATACATTGAATATCCTACATTAACACCTATAAATGGAGTAAACTTAGAAGATGTGTTAAACATATAGTCATAACCTACTGCAAATGCACTCATATCAACATTACTATCTGTATTGTAGAAACTATAACTAGCACTAACACGGCTATTGTCAAAGTATTTACCACCTTTAACAGATATATATCCACCGCTATCACTTCCACTTGCTATTGCACCTGCTGCACTTGCTTTTACAGCCAAGTTTGCACTACCAGTTTCTATAACCAATAAACCAATTTTTACCACTATCACTAGCTAAACAACTCACACTCAATACTAGTAAACTAGCAATAATAACACTTTTTTTCATTTCCTTTCCTTTTATCTATATACCTATAGAAATGATTTCTAACGGTATTTGATAAAAAATACTACAACAAGTAACCTTATAGAAATGTTATCTATAGGAATAGTTATGCTAAATATACCAGATATTGTTACTAAAAGTGAACTAGATGAATATTTCAGAACAATATCTGCAAATATCAAAAGAATTAGAATAGAAAGAAGTATGAGCCAACTAGAAGTAGCATTATCAATAGGTCAGAAGTCATCTGGTTTTTATGCCAATGCCGAAAACTATGCACATGACAAGAAGTTTAATCTCGAACATTTATATAAGCTATCTAAACTTTTTGATGTTGAAGTAGAATCATTTTTTAAAAGTATTACTGATTAAACCATCATTGAGGCTTTAACACAACACATAATTTAGGAATATTTTTTGCTATACGTATAGTAAAAAAGTACTTATATGCACTATACTTTAGCCCTTATTTTATTAACAGCTTCTCTTTATGCAAAATCTGCAGAGTTCTCCATAGTTATAGATGAACCTTTTAACAATGCTTTATTTGATGTTACACAAGATTATGACCGCACCATAAGTGCCATAGGATATGTGAAAAATTATAAAAATAACGCAACAAAAACCGGTGCTGCATATGCAAATGCTTTTGATTATTTAGCTAGCCTTTCTGCGTCTCATGGTTCTCAAATACATTTAGTAAAAGTGGGAAATAACGCAGATATAAAACTTAGAAAATCTATTAACATATCCAAGTTTAGTGAAGCAGTATCCATACTTAAAACACCATCAAACGGATATTTTATTGGCGGCTATTCTACTGATGGTTCACTTCTAATTGTAAAACTTGATTCAAGTGGAAATCAAATCTTTGTTAAAACATTTGGAACAAGTAATTATGACAAAATGAGTAAGTTAATTCAGCTTTATGATGGCGGTGTACTTGCTGTTGGCTCATCTGCAACCTCACGAAACCAAAGTGACAAACTTTTTGAAAGAGGATTAGGTCTTAACGATATTTACTTAACCAGATTCTCTCAAAATGGTACAAAGCTCTGGAGTAAAAAATATGGTACAGAATATGATGACAAAGGTATAGATGCAGTAGAAGCGAATGATGGGAGCATAATAGTTCTAAACCAAACAAATCATAACAAATATAAAAATATATCTATTATGAGAATCACAAGCGATGGAAATAAAATATGGATGAAACATTATAAAAATGAAAAAATCACTACTCCATATAAAATTATTAAACTAAGAGATAGCAACTTTGTTGTATCCCTTACTCAAGAAAATGAGATGCATAAGCATCAAATCAGACTTATTAAATTTGATCTTCAAAAAAATATTTTACTTGATAATGTCATTCATACATCATACACAAGTGTTTTAAAAGATATAAAAGAGTACTCAGACTCTAGGATTATCGGTGTTGGTTATATCCAAGACGACTACAATACAGATGGTCTTGTTATGCTTTTAAATAGTGAGCTAAAGATGCTAAATCAAGAACACTACGGTCAAGAAAATTATGACACTTTTAATAGTGTTGCCATACTTCATAACTCACAAGCAGCGGTTGTCGGCATACATACCAGTGAAAATTCTCAAGAGTCTAATATGTGGATTGTAAAACTAAACAGAGATATCACAATAGCTCAGATATCTGATAAAACATTAAATTTTTATGAAGAGTTGTCTTCTATCTTTAAAGAAGAAATTCAAACGAATAAAATAGTGGTCAAAGAGGACTTATCTATTGATTTTATAGCTAAAAATTTATATTTTAAAACTTCTTTATATGAATTAACCAATGAACAAAAAAGATTTTTACAAACATTTAGTTCTAAATTATTACCATTTTTATATAAATATAAAGAGTATATAGCTACATTAGAAATTAATGGTCATACTTCGAGTGAATGGGGTGGTACAGACTTTTCAAACTCTTTTTTAAAGAATGAAAAATTATCAATGAATCGTTCTTACTCAACGCTTGCATTTATATTTCAAAATCAAAATCTTGCCACAAAAAAGTGGCTTTCAAATATAGTTAAAGGCAGTGGACTTGGTTTTTCAAAAAAACTTATGCTTGAGAAAAAAGAGGATAGAAAAAAATCTAGAAGAGTATCCTTTGGGATTCTTCTAAAGTAGTTTTATTCTAGGGTTGATGAAGCTCTAAAGTCTAGGCGAACCTTATCTTGTTTTAATTTTTTATATAGTTTAAATTTTGCTTGTTCCAATTCTTCATCACTGCATGTCAAAGCAGATTTCATCTCTTGATTGTCAAGTTGTGCACTATCCATTGCAAAAAGTTTCAACTCTTTTTTTGTAAGTTTATACTACCCCAAGAAAATCAAACAACTTTTTGTAAAGTTTAATTCTCAAAAGAGTAAAATTAAACAATAAAAGTGAGGGTATAAATATGAGTAGGAAAATGGCTAAATTTTCAACACAGTTAAA
>JAKISR010000034.1 GCA_021648465.1 Sulfurimonas sp.
AGCCCCTTGATAAGGCTCTATAAATGATGGATGATTGTGTGACTCCATCTTAAAAACAGCAGCATAACCATCACCAATATCAATAACACCAGCATTTTCACCTGGACCTTGAATAACCCATGGAGCTTTAGTTGGAAAACCTTTTAAGTGTACTTTTGATGATTTGTAAGAACAGTGTTCACTCCACATTGCAGAAAAAATTCCTAACTCAACAAGGTTTGGTTCACGACCTAAAATTTCTTTAATATGAATGTAATCTTCATGGCTAAGCTTATGGTTTGATAGTTGTGTTTCAATATCTGCTAATTGTTGGCTCACAATGGAATCCTAAAAATTGGTTTTTAAAAATGGATTATAGCTAAAAGGTGGTAATAAAAGTTTTAATGGAAAGAAAAGTCAGCTTCACTGCGAATATTTTTTTTTAAAGAAAAAATATTTTTATAATAAATTTCTAGTATTTCATATTCCTTTTTAGCATTTGGTAATTTAATAATAAATTCATCCTTAATCTCTTTACCAATCATCAACTTTGCAAGTGGTGCATAGATAGATATTAGTCCATTTTCAGGTTCAGACTCTAAAGCTCCACAAATAGTATAAATCTCTTCTTCATCTGTTTGAATATTTAAAAGCTTCACACTACTTCCAAAACCAATTTTTTGATGTTTATGTTGTGATGGATCTATTATTTGTGATTTTTCTATCATAGAGTTTAGATAAAAAAGTCTTTTATCTATAAAACGAAGTTTCTCTTTTGCCGCGTGATAATCAGCATTTTCACTTCTATCACCAAGAGCTGCAGCAATAAGCTTTTCCTCTGCAACTTTTGGCTTTTCAATCTCTAAAAGAAATTTGAACTCTTGTGTTAATAGGTCATATCCCTCTATGCTCATAGGTTCTTTATTCAATAAAGTGGTCTTTAGTTCTTAAAACCCACAATATAGTAAGTTTCTTTATTTTCTAACTTATGTACTGTAACTTTAAACTTTTGACTAAAGTGATTTATTTTTTCATGTGCTTCTTTAGCAAGTTCTGGACTTTTTGATTCTATTTTAATTTTAAAACAATCATTTGAGTTTGACATTGCCACATAAGCATCATCAACTTTTAAGTGATTATGTAAATCCATAATATGTTTTTTTATCTTATCGTAACCTACTGTATTTTCTTCTATTCTGTTTAATTGTTGTATTAAAGCATTATTTGGCACATAACCTAATTGCACAAGTATTGCATCGTTTTGCATATTTTTCCTTTTATAATATTACATACAAATAATATCAACTATTTGTAAATATTCAGTAGTTTTTTATATTTATCTATGTAATATATATAAAATTATCGTATAATCAAAGAGAATAATATGACTGAAGATATACTTAAAAAGATCAAACAACTTCCGCCTCTTCCTGAATCTGCAATGCAGATTGAGACTGTTTATCAAGATCCAGATAGTACTTTTAATGATATGGTTAAAATTTTAGAAAAAGACCCTCTCTTAACAGCAGATATTCTAAAGGCAGCAAATTCCCCTCTTTATGGTTTTTCTCGTGAAATAAATGCCATCAACCAGGCTGTTGGCTTATTTGGCATGGGTACTGTTAGAGGTTTTGCCCTTGCATCTATTGTTAAGAAAAGTTTCACTCTTGATTTATCTCCTTATGGGATAAACAATGATATATTCTCCAATATATCTAAATTACAACATGCAATAATGACTTCATGGTGTTTAAAAAAAGAGGGCTCCTTGCTTGGTGTACTCTCCCCTGCCGCATTTTTAGTAGAAATAGGAAAGGTTATAATTTCTCAGCAGATTATAACAAATAAACAACAAGAATATTTTTGTAATGCAATTGAAGAACTTGGAAATGTTGAAGCTGCTGAAAAAAGATTATTCAATACTAATACTCCTGAAGTGAGTGCTACCATTTTTGAGCATTGGAGATTTGAATCAGGTTTAGTTAACACTATTCGTAATTGCCAAAACCCTGATAAAGCTGAAGAAGAAGATAAAAAAGCAGCACAAATTTTAAATGTAGTAAGAACTCTTGTTCCTCTCAGTGGTATTATAACTGATGAAAGCACTGCCCAAGCAAAAGATTTAATTTTAAAATATAATCTTGATATGGATAGCTTTGACAGAGCATTAGAAAATATTTAAATTTCTGATTTGAAATCTCTTCTCATAAAACTCACTCATGGTTTGAGTGAACAAGACATATCAACAAATGAACTTCAACATATAAATAGTTTTTTAACAAAAAAATATATTACTAAAAAAAATGCTATCTATAAATTTAACTCAAAATATCGTGCTGGAACATTAGGACTAGTTCAAAAAGGTACAGCTTATCTTAATGTGATTGGTGAACTTACTCGTGATCTCTTTATTAGTGAAGGAAATTTAGAAACTGCTCAAGAAGGTGACCTTATTATTGCCCAAAGATTATTAGGAAAACGGGGAACACCTAGTGCTAAAATCGCAGAGATTGTTGGTCGTGTTCAAAGTTATAGTGTAGCTTATATAATATCTAAAGCTGGTAGAAAATCATTAGTTGATTTAAAAACCGAGTATCCTACAGGGGTAGAGATAACAAAAGACGAGTTGGATACTTATGAAGATGGTGATGTTTTTAAAATCAATAATCAAAACTTCACAATTATGGAAAAACTTGGTAATCTAAGTGACCCACTTGTTGATGAAAAAATTGTTCTATCTCAATTTAACAAACATGATGAATTTGAAGAGGAAGTTTTAAATATTGCCACATCTTTTAAAGCAGTTGATGCCTCAAAATATCCTTTAAGAGTTGATTTAAGAAAACTATCTTTTTGTACTATCGATCCTGCTACTGCAAAAGATTATGATGATGCAGTCTACTGGGATGACGAAAATTCAACTCTTTTTGTAGCAATAGCTGATGTAAGTGAGTATGTAACACCTTTTGGTGCCATAGATAATGAAGCTATATACAGAAGTTTTTCTATATATCTACCTCATCGCTCTATTCCAATGTTACCAAGACAACTTAGTGAAACTTTGTGTTCTCTTCAACCTCACGTTGATAGACTCTCTTATGTTTTTGAAATAAAATTAGATTTAAACTCACTTGAAGTTAGTAGTTCTAAAGTTTATGAAGCAATTATTCATTCCGATAAAAGATTTAACTATGAAGAGATAGATGATTATTTTGATGGTAAACTAAAAGCTAAAAATAAAAAAGAAGAAGAAATCTTTGTGTATCTTAAAAAATTAAGAGTTGTTACAGATGCACTAAAGAAGAAAAGACTTAAAGTTGGTTATGATTTTCACTCAACAGAAATAGAGATGGAAATAGATAAAAATTCAAATCTAATCTCAACATCTAATGCACAGGAGACTCCTTCTCACGCTTTGATTGAAGATTGTATGCTTTTAGCAAATAAAGAAGCTGCCACACAATTTAAAAGAGGAATATTCAGAATTCACGAGCCACCATCTCAAGCTAAACTTCAAAAACTTTATCAAGAATTATCTAGTATTGGTATGTTTATAGATATAAAAAATTCTATAAAAGAAACAATTACAAATATACAAACTCAAGCAAGAGAGATGGGTTTAGAATCAGAAGTTGATACTTTAATAATTCGCTCACAAATGCAAGCTAAATATGCTCCAATGAATTCAGGACACTTTGGTCTTGGATTTGAAGCATATACTCATTTCACTTCACCTATTAGAAGATATTCAGACCTTATAGTTCATCGTTTACTTAAAGCTATAAATAATAATGATACAGAAGAAGGCTCTTATGTACTTAGAAATATAGAATCCCTTAGTATGACAATTAGTGAAAAAGAGAGAGAAGCTAGTACTATTGAAATAGAATTTATGGCAAGAAAATATGCTAGATGGGCAGAGACAAATATTAACAAAGAGTTTAAGGCACGAATTTGTGCAACTGATCCAGAAATTAAAGCTGAACTTCATGATGAAATAGCTGGTGCAAAACTAAATATAACTTCAAGTGAGAATGTAGGTTTATTTGAAGATGTAACTATTTGCATAAATAAAGTTGATATTGCAAAAGCTAAAATTTTTGCAATAGTTATACCAAATAAAGAGTAACTTTGTATAAAAATGAACTAGACAAACATATAAAAAATAACTCTATCTCAAATAGTTTTGTACTATTTGGTGAAAGTAATTTTCTCATTGATACATATACAAAAAAATTAACTAGCATTGAAGATTCCTCACTTTTAAAATTTTACCATAATGAATATGATTTTAATATTGCTAAAACTCATCTATCCCAAGCTTCATTATTTGGTGGAGTTAATATATTAATAATCAAAAGTGAAAAAAAAATCCCTAAAAAAGATTTAGATATCCTTATAGAATTTTGTGAAAAAAACCAAGACAATATCTTTGTATATGCATATACAGGAAGCGACCATAAAACATATATAAAAGCTTTTAATAAAAAAGATACTATGTGTGTTAGATTTTTTAATCCAAATAAAGGAGAAGCTATTTTTATTGTCTCTCAAGCTGCAAAAGAGAAACAAGTTGATATAGATAATTATACAATCACTCACCTTCTTGGTGTTCATAATGATGATGTATCTCTCGCTTGTAACGAGTTAGATAAACTTAAAATTTATGATAGGGCTATAACTATAAAAGATATTGATAATCTAGTTTTTGGATTAGCACAAATTAATATCGATGATTTTATCAAAAAAATATTATTAAAAAAAGATTTTAAAACAGAACTACAAAATATACTAGAACATGGAGAGGATGAAATAAGAATTATAACGTCTATAACATCATATCTAACACAACTTTATATGTTTAATATATATATTAGAGTTAATGGTGCGCCAAATGCACTAGAAATTTTAGGCTACCCAGCTCCTAAATTTGTAGTTAATGAAAAAGCTTCACTCTCTTTAAAATTTAAACTTCATACTTTTTATAAACTACATGAATTATTATTAGATAGCGAACTTAAAATGAAAAGTTCAAATGTAGACAAAGGTGCTATTTTGCTTTCAACACTTATAAGAATACAACAGTTAATTTAAAAATTTATAATACTTATATTTAGTTGCTTATAGTATATAAAACTAAAGCTTTTTGATTTATAGTACTTAGATTTGGGTGTTTGTGTGAAGGAGCTTACATTTGTAAGTGACTGAGCACATCATCCAAAGATGAGTGCTAGAAATTAAAAAGATTAGTTTTTAGAAGTGTCTACTATTTTACCTGCTGATATCCAAGGCATCATTTCACGAAGTTGATTACCAGTTTTAGTGATAAGTTTTTCTTTATCATTTGCACGCTCTGCATTCATACGAGGATAACCTGATTGACCTTCAAGGATGAAATCTTTTGCAAATCTACCATCTTGAATCTCAGTTAAAATATCACGCATAGCTTGTTTTGATTCAGCATTGATAACACGTTTTCCAGAAACATAATCACCATACTCAGCTGTGTTTGAGATTGAGTATCTCATATCAGCAATTCCACCTTCAAACATTAAATCAACAATTAGTTTAAGTTCGTGAAGACATTCAAAATATGCAAGCTCAGGAGCATATCCAGCCTCAGTTAAAGTTTCAAACCCAGCTTGAACTAAAGAGGTAACACCACCACAAAGAACTGCTTGCTCTCCAAAAAGGTCAGTTTCAGTTTCATCTTTGAAAGTTGTCTCAATGATTGCAGTTCTACCACCACCAATTGCACTGGCATAAGAAAGAGCTAATTCTTTAGTTGTTCCGCTTGGATCTTGACCAATAGCGATTAAATCTGGAATACCTCCACCACGAACAAATTCAGAACGAACAGTATGTCCAGGAGCTTTTGGAGCAATCATAGTAACATTGATATTAGACGCTGGATTAACACGACCATAATGAATATTAAAACCATGACCAAAAGCGATAGTAGCCCCATCTTTTAAATTTGGAGCGATTTCATTTTCATAAATTTCAGCTTGATTTTCATCAGGAAGAAGAATCATTACTACATCAGCAGCAGCAGTAGCTTCTGCAACAGTAAGTACTTTAAAGCCTTTAGCTTCAGCTTTACCCCAAGAAGAACCATTTTTTCTTAAACCAATGCATACCTCAACACCGCTATCTCTTAAGTTTTCTGCGTGTGCATGTCCTTGTGAACCAAAACCAATCATTGCGACTTTTTTACTTTTAATAATATCTAACTTTGTATCTTTGTCATAATAAACATTTAATGCCATCTGTTTTCCTTGCATAATTTTAAGCTTAAGAGCTTAAATAATTTTTTGCATTATACTAAAATAAAGCAAAAACTTTTATAATGTCAATAAAACTTAGGAAATGTTATGAAAAAATTTAATTTATTTAAAGAGATAATTACAACAAGCACTTCAGGGCTTAAAAAAGCAATTGAAAATGGTGATAAATTTGCTATAAATATTAAAGGTGAAATAAGAAAAGAGCCTTTTAACGAAAAAGATATTTTAATATATCATGGAACTCCAGACAAACTTAAACCTTTAGAGATAACTCTTGGCAATAAATATCAAGTTGTAGTAGATAAAGAAAGAGTTCTAATAAAAGCTTTTGGAAATTGGCAGGAGTTAATTGCTATCAATACTCCTCAGGCCTCTTATGATGACACTACAGCTGATGGTGTTGATGAATTTCCTACAAAAGAGATGGAAGACATAGGGTGGCATGCAATAGAATTCAATATTTCATATAGAAAATTAGTAGAAATACTAGAACAAGAGTGTGAAGGGATTTTATTTTGTATTGAACAAGAGAACCCTTTTCAATTTAGTGGTTTTGGTTTTTTAGATGATTTTGATAATGCTAGAGATATATTATTTGCTTTTTGTAAAAACAAAATAGAATATTTACTAGCTAATGATGATGAATATGATATTAATGATTTAACAGATGATGAAAAAGATACTGTTAAATTTTTTAAAATTGTTATTTAATATGACACGATAAACACAAAGCACTATTAGTATTTGCAACTCTTAAAAATATACCATTTTCAGGAGCATGTGGGTCATGGCAAGAAACACACTCAACGTTTCCATCAACTAACTTTAATCCATTTATGGGACTATCTCTAAATTCACCTGGCTTAAAAACTTTTGCAGCATTATATGATACAGAAACTGGATGGTCATCCATAAGATTTGGTCCTATCCTCCACTCTTTATCAGGATATGTATTTCCAGAAAAGTGACAAGCATAACAGTTAGGGCTCACATTTGCATTTCCATGTCCAGGACCAGCGCTATTAATTATGCCATGTGTATTTGATGCATTTACTGCACTTGTATCACCCATCCCACTAACACCATCATGACAACTTAAGCACACTAATGTTGGATTGTTTGGAAGAGCATTTGTTCCATCATAAAGAGTAAATACTGTTGTATCTGTTATCTTTCTATTCCATAAAGGAGTTAATCCATTATTTGCCCCATGTGGCGTATGGCAAAAGATACATATATGTGTTGTTGCACCTCCCATAGTTCCATAAAAGTTTGACATACTTAAATCATGCTTCGAACCTTGTATACCAGCGATTAGACCGATTTTAATTATAAATAAATAAAACAATATGTATAAAAATTTCATAACAACACCTCCTCTTCCCACTTCACTTTCATCATAAGAAAAAAAACTATAACAATCACAACATTTAATATGTAGTTGATAGTAAATTAATTGTACATGAAATATGTTAAATAATAACTTATAATATAATTATAATTAATTATTATAAAAATTTATTTTCTTGTGTATAAATATCTTTGTAAAATTATCATTGCTGAGATAGAATCTATTCTTCCATCACGAATATACTTTATCTCTCCCTTCATCATATTTTCAGCTTCTTTTGATGAATGACTCTCATCTTGATAAAAAATTTCACCTCTAAAATTTACTAAATTCATAAAGTGAGCTACTCGTCTTCGCATCTCATCTTCACTACTGCCACCCATTGGTATACCTACTACTACCGCATCAACTTCCCACTCATCAAGAATTTTTTTAACATCTCTTGAAGCTTGATTACGGTTTTTTCTCTCAACTGCTTGGAGTGGAGTTACTATGTCTTTATGTGCAGAGTATGCTAGTCCTATTCTTTTAAGTCCTAAGTCAATTGCAATATATTTCATATAAATCTATTTACCTAAACAAAATGAGCCAAACATCTTATCAAGCATCTCATCATTTTCAAAAGGTCTTGTTATAGATGCCATCTCTTTTACTGCTTCATTTAAATGAAAAGAAAAAATCTCTAACTCTTGACATTCAAGCGGGGAAAGGGCCTCTTGTATATTAGATAAAGTATTCTCTACAGCAGATATTTGTCTTTGTGATATAAGCATCATCTCATCTGAAGAATTACTTCTATCCATTATATCTTTTAAAGCACTTATCAACTCATCTACATTTTCTTGTGAGTTTAGTGACATATCAAAATCTAAATCAGCATATAAAAATTTCTCTTCTAAATCAATTTTGTTTTTAATATATAAAACATGTTTATTGTCTGCATGCTCTTTTACAAGTGAGACTATTTGTTTATCTTCGCTATCAACCTCTCTTGATGCATCAAATAGAGCTATAACTATATCTGACTCTTCAATTGCTACTAAACTTCTCTGTATTCCAATTCGCTCTATCTCATCATTAGCTTCACGAATACCTGCTGTATCTACAATACGAATCAGATGAGTTCCTATCTTAACTTGCTCCTCTATAGTATCTCTAGTTGTTCCTGCTATCTCACTTACTATTGCACGATTATAATTTAGAAGTGAATTTAAAAGTGAGCTTTTACCAACATTTGGTTTTCCAATGATTGCAACTTTAAAACCTTGCAATAATCCTTCTCTTGCCTTACTAGCAAGTAGTGTTGAGTTTAATGATTTTATCAATTCTTCAAGTTTTGCCTTAATTTGTAGGATTAAATCTTGGGGTAAATCCTCTTCAGCATAATCTATACAAACTTCAGAATAAGCTAATATATGAATTATCTTATCACGAATATCTTCTATATACTCTTTTAATGAACCTTTGATTTGTTTTGCTAAAATTTTTGCAGCATCTTCACTTTTTGCTTCAATAAGCTGTGCTATTGCTTCTGCTTCACTTAAATCTATCCGCCCATTAAAAAAAGCACGTTTAGAAAATTCTCCAGCAGTTGCTAACCTAGCTCCATAAGCCAATGTTGCCTTTAAAATAGACTGTGCTACTATAAAACCACCATGACATTGAATCTCTACAACATCTTGGACAGTAAAAGAGAATGGTGCTTTAAAATAGATAACAATTGATTCGTCAATAAGTTCATTTTTAGAATTATAAACATTAGTAAGAGTAGCGTATCTTGGAGTAAAATTATTTTGAAGTGTAAGTTTTTCAGCAATCTCTAAAGCTCTATCTCCACTAATACGGATAATTGCTATAGAGCCTATACCATTTGCAGTTGCTATGGCAGAAATGGTATCTTGATTCATCTTTAGAGTCTCCTTTGCTTAAAAACAAACCTTAAAAAAAGAGTATTTTTTAGTTAGAGTGGTATTCATTTACTATAATAAATTTAAGTCCATCACGAGTAGAGCGAATAGCAACATATTTATTTGGATATTTACTACGAAGCTCTCTAAGTGCTATCTGAACAAGAACACCGTCTAAAATTTTAGTTTGCACTCTTCCATCTTTATCTATGTTTTCACAAACACCGACTAAGTATTTACCAACAGCTTCTTCTTGATTTTTCAAAAATTCAGCTATTTCAAGGCGCAGTTGAACCTTGTATTTTGTATTTACCCAATTAAATATCATATATGAAAGTGCTTTATATCTGTACCCCTCTTTACCAATTAATAGAGCCGCATCTTCACCTTTAAATTCAACTAAAAGTGTATCTTCATTGTAAACACTAACTTCTATTTTATCTATTTTAAAACATGCTAAATTAAAGATATTATTTAACTCTTTATTTACTGTTTTAGCAATATCATAAATATTTAAACTATTTTTTTCAAGATCTTCTTTAATTTCTTCATCATAATCTGCTGTATAATTAATATCAGCCATGTCATAATCTTCATCATCTTGAGTGCTTACAAATGATTCAGGCATAATTGTATCATTTAGTATATTATGTTCAATTTTTTTAGTATACTGCTTTTTTCTCTCTTTTCTTATCTCTTGTTTAGTTTCTTGTTCTTTTTTTATTTTTTTATTTTTCTTAATCTCTTGCTTTATATTTTCTTTTTTATTCAACTCTGCTACAGTTTTTTCTTTTTTTTCTGAGGAGTTTGGTTTTTTTGCAGCAACAATAATGGCATTTTTTTTAAAAAGTCCTAAAAAACCACTACTTGGAGATTGTATAACTTCAATATTTAATTCAGTTACAGAACACTTTAATGCCAAAGCAGCATCTTTGTATGCTTCTTCTAAAGTGGTTGAAACTATTTTAATCATCTTTCTTCTCCGCTTTTTCTACTTTTTTCACTTTTTTTATTTCTTTTACTTTTTCTACTGATTCAGATTTTTCAGATTTTTCTGAATCTTTAGCAGTAGCTATTTCAGCCTCTTTTGCATTTTTAAATTGTTGATTTACAATAAATTGTTGTCCTATAGAAAACATATTATTTATAAACCAGTAAAGTACAAGTCCTGACGGGAATGTTAAGAAAAAGAAAGTAAAAACAACTGGTAAATATTTAAATATCTTCTCTTGCATTGGATCAGTAAAATTATTTGGTGTAAGTTTTTGCTGATAGTACATTGATGCACCCATAAGAATAGGTAAAATAAATGTAGAATCCATTCTTGATAAATCTTGTATCCAAAACATCCAAGGTGCGCCTTGAAGCTCAACTGCATTTAAAAGTACACGATAAATCGCAAAAAATACAGGAATCTGTAATAACATTGGAAGACATCCACCTAAAGGATTTGCACCATGTTTTTTATAAAGATCCATAACAGCCGCATTTACACGCTGTGGGTCACCTTTATATTTTGCTTGAACTGCTTTAACTTGTGGTGCAATTGCTTTAAGCTTTTGCATAGACACCATACCCTTATATGTAAGTGGGTAAAGCACACCTCTTATTATAATAGTAAG
The DNA here is from genome assembly GCA_021648465.1 of Sulfurimonas sp. Lineage (GTDB taxonomy): Bacteria > Campylobacterota > Campylobacteria > Campylobacterales > Sulfurimonadaceae > Sulfurimonas. The sequence continues at coordinate 11,147 of JAKISR010000034.1, forward strand.
CGCAATAATAGCCCAACCCCAATTACCAAATATTCCATGTAACCATAAAAGTAATTGAAACAATGGTTTTGAAGCAAATGTAAACCAGCCATACTCAATAGCATTAGTTAAAACAGGATTAATATCATGCAGTGTTCTATATCTTTTTTGTCCAATATAACCATTAAAATACATATTTTGCATAGCTTCAAAATATACTACAGGATTATCCTCTCTATCTCTTTCTATTATGATATTTGTATCTTTTGAAAACCCATACATAATTGATGCTGAATACTGATCAAATGCTGAAATTAGTTCAACTCCACTAAAAGTTTTTCTACCCTCAGCATCACCATCTTCTACTATGGTTACCATATCATCATCTGTATAAACCATCGCACCAGACACTGTCATCATCTGCTCAGTTACTTGAGGTCTTTGACCTAAATAGATAAAATATCTTTTATCCTCTGAAAGTGAAACTTTAGCATCATAATGCCCATCCGCATATATCGTTAACTCTTTTGTTATTGTTATATTTGATAATTGTTGAGTTAAAATCACTTTTTGTGCATCATTCTCTAAATTAATTTTTGAAACATTTGTTGTATAAGCGACTTTTGCCGCTTCTTCATTTAGCTTAGAATCTAAAAATCTAATAAAAAGTGGTTTTGTACCATTTTCAGGAATTAACTGCGCATGATTACCATCTTCATCATTGTATTTTTCTTGAAGTAATTCTTTAGAAGATATGCGACCTAAAGTATCTATTTTAAGAATATAATCATCATGTGTTATAGTTATTAATGTATTTGAATCATTTGTAGCCATATTTTCTTTATTTGAAATTTTATGACCAACTTTATTTTCTATAGTTGAAACTTCTGTTGTATTAGACACTTGTGAATAAGTTGAAGCTTTATTAATATTTGAAACTGCTACATTGTCTATATTTGTTTGTGCCACTTCTGGCTGCTCTGGTGGAAATATTGTAGTATAAACTACAAAAAACAAAGAGGCTAATGTTACTGCTAATATTAATCTCTGATTTGCTGTCATTTTTTCTAACACGGCTGACCTTTATAGGAAAAATTTTTTATTATATAAAAACGGTTTTTTTTATTTGGAACCAACCAATATTTTATAGAATCAACCCCTATTTTTGCTGGCTTTAAAGAGAGTTTGTCAAGTAGTGGATACTCTATACCACCCTCGAATAATTGATTACAACGCAGTATTCTAGTCAAAGTGTGGTAAAAAGCACTTGAAATTGAATTATTTTCAAAATTTATTTTTGCAAACTCAGAACAAGATGGGTAATATCTACAACATCCAAAGCCAAGAAGTGTTAAAAATTTTTGATATACCCATAAAATTTCAAGTAGTATTTTTTTTATCATACATCATTTCTTAAACATTTATTCATTTTTAAAACTTTAAAAAAGTCATTTTTGAGTTTTTCATGAATTATTTCATTTATTGAATGTTTTGCAACAAATATATAAGTACCGCTCTTTAAATTAGAACAATACTCTAAAAATATTGCTCTAAGTCTTCTTTTAGCTCTATTTCTTTTTACTGCATTACCAATTTTTTTTGTTGCTGTAAATCCAACTTTTTGAATCTCTTTTGAAGGAAGAAAAAAAAGTACTACACTGCTTGAGTGGGTATTTTTTCCTTTTTTGTAGATATACTGAAACTCCTTATGGAGTTTCAGTGTATTATAGCTGCCTAAACTGACAATCTTTTACGACCTTTAGCACGACGACGATTAAGTATTCTGCGACCATTCTTAGTAGCCATTCTAGATCTAAAACCATGAGTTCTTTTTCTAGGTGTACTATGTGGTTGGTATGTTCTTTTCATAGACATATCCTTATTTAAAATTAAGTTCGAAATGTTACATAAATTTTACTTAAAGAGTGGTTAATTTATATTGTTTACTTAATCAAAAAGTCTTTTAATGTTGCTCCATGGGATTGATTCAAAGATTTAGAAATATCAAAAAGCTTCTCTTTTGCTTTTACATGACAATTAATACATGTTTGAATAATATCATGTTCTCGCACGTTGGCTTTATCTAATTTTGACATTGTATGGCATGTAAAACATTCATCTCCACACTCACCTACACCAGTAGATTCAGCTGAATGGCAATTTATGCATGTGAGCATAGGTTTATGTCTTAAATCTTCATTTATATTTGGTAGAAGTTTAGGATGACATGTCATGCAGTCACCTGTACATGCAAAAGCTGATATAGTTAAAAAGATTAGTATTAATATATATTTCATATTCTAATTATACTTGAATTCTATTTACGATATTTTTACTTTTATCTCATCATTTTGTATATCAAAATTTACTTTTGAACCCTCAATTACACTACCTTGCAGAATTAATTCTGCAAGTCTATCTTCAATTATTTCATATAAAGCACGCTTGAGTGGCCTAGCACCATAAATAGGATCAAACCCTGACTCTGCTATGTAAGCTTTCGCTTTATCACTTAAAGTAAGTTTTATATCTCTTTGTGCAACTTTACTTGCAATATCTCTAAAGAAAATATCAACTATATCTACTATCTGTTCACGACCAAGTGCATTAAAAATAACAATATCATCTAAACGATTTAAAAATTCTGGTTTAAATGTTTGTCTCAACTCACTCATAACCATATCTTCAAGTCCATCCGCATTTTTATTATTAATTATCTTATCGCTTGCAATATTTGAAGTAAGAATTATAATTGTATTTGTAAAGTCAACTGTTACACCTTTATTATCAGTAAGTCTTCCATCATCTAACACTTGAAGTAAAATATTAAAAACATCAGGATGAGCTTTTTCTATTTCATCAAAAAGTATAACACTATATGGTTTTCTTCTAACAGCTTCTGTAAGTTGTCCACCCTCTTCATATCCTACATATCCTGGAGCTGCACCAACTAAACGTGAAACTGAATGTTTCTCCATATATTCACTCATATCAATTCTTATCATAGCATCTTGTGAATCAAACAGAAATTTAGCTAATGTTTTTGCAGTTTGTGTTTTACCAACGCCAGTTGGTCCTAAAAATAAAAAACTACCAATAGGCGAATTAATATCTGAGAGTCCGGCTTTATTTCTTTTAATAGCACGAGAGATTGCGTGTGTTGCTTCTTTTTGTCCAATAACATCTTTATTTAATTCATCCTCAACATTAAGTATTTTATCTTTATCCCCTTGAAGCATTTTATTTACTGGTATACCTGTCCATCTTGAAACTATAGAGGCAATCGCTTCTTCATCAACACAGTTTTTAAGAAGTGTTCCAGCTTCTTGAAGTTTTCCCCAATTCTCATTTATACTTTTTTCCTCTTTTAAAAGCTCTGGTATCTCTCCATACTCTATCTCAGCAGCACGATTAAACTCTGATTTTGCTTTGGCGTTTTGTGCCTCTTTTCTTTTAGTCTCAATATCATTTTTAATAGTTGATATTCTCTCAAAAACCTCTTTTTCACTAGCGAAACGACTCTGTAAATCTCTAATCTCTTCCTCTACATCAGCTAATTCTTTTTCAATCTCTTTAAGTCTTTTAGTGTTTGCTGGAGTTTTTTCCATCTTAAGTGCTTCTTGTTCAACATGAAGTTCTGAACTTTTTCTCTTTGCATAACTTAAAACATTTGGCTCTGATTCTATTTGCATCTTAAGCTCAGCACACCCCTCATCTATAAGATCTATCGCTTTATCTGGTAAAAATCTATCAGCTATATATCTATCTGAGAGTTTAGCAGCGGCAACTAGTGCACTATCAGTTATAGTCACATTATGATGTGTTTCCAGTCTTGCTTTTATACCTCTAAGAATTTGTAAAGATTGATTTACTGTTGGCTCTGCAAGATTAATCGGTAAAAACCTTCTTTGAAGTGCTGTATCTTTTTCAAAATATTTTCTATACTCTTTTAGAGTTGTTGCTCCAATTGTATGAAGCTCTCCACGAGCAAGAGCAGGTTTTAAAATATTTGCAGCATCCATACTACCTTCACTTGCTCCTGCTCCTATTATGGTGTGAATCTCATCAATAAAAAGTATTATATTTCCATTTTGCTTCACTTCATCTATTACAGCTTTTAATCTATCTTCAAACTCACCTCTATACTTTGCACCTGCTATTAAAGCACTCATATCAAGAGCTATCACTTTTTTATTTGCAAGTGAGGTTGGGATATCTCCATTACTAATTCTTTGTGCAAGCCCCTCAACTAATGCTGTTTTACCAACACCAGGTTCACCCAAAAGCATAGGATTATTTTTAGTTTTACGAATTAAAATTTGCATCATGCGGTTAATCTCTTCATCACGACCAATTACAGGAGAGAGTGTCCCCTCTGCCGCTTGAAGTGTTAAATCTATCCCATACTTTTCTAAAGATTCTAGTATCTCATCAGAACTTTGTGAATCAATTTTTGAAGATCCACGAGATGCTTCTATATTTTTAGCCAACTCTGATATATCAATATATTTTTTTAAGATATTAGAATACGGCTCATTTTTTAAATTTGCAAGTATATAAGTATCTACTGCTAAAAATGAATCCCCATTTTTAGTCATTAGCCCTGCCCCATTTTCTAATGTTTGAACAAAGTTTTTAGATAATCTTATACTCTCTTTTGAAACTGTAGATGATTTTGGCAATTTTTCACTTAAGCTTTTTACATCAAGCTCCATTGCTATTTTATCTATGCTCATCTTATTAAACATTTGATTTAAAACAGAATTAGTGTTTGTAAGAAGAGCCCATAAAAAATGGATTGGCTCCACTTCTTGATTTTTATTATGTAATGCAAGTGATATTGCCGACTCAATTGTTTCAGTCATGTTATTTGTTAATTTTTCAAAAATACTAGTACTCACTTTTATCTCCTTGTATAAGGAATTACTTCCTCACATAATTTCTTTTAATTTATAATAATATTATAGCAACTTGAGCTACTTAATGTCAAGCTTTCTTAGTCTATTTTATGTATATCTGTTATTTTAATTATTTATTATATAATTGTTTAAATAATTTTATAGGATATTTAAATGCCGACAGTACTTCAAGCTTTAAAAAATCGTTCATCAAAAAGAGCATATTTAAAAAAACCAGTATCTAAAGAAGTTTTAGAAAAAATTTTAACTGCTGCTCAAATGACACCAAGTGGAACAAATATACAACCATGGATTACTTATGCTGTAAGTGATAAAAATGTACTTAAAAATATTGGTGATGCTATTATCAAAAAAATGAATAGTGGTGAAAAAAAAAACCAATTTATTCAATATAGCCCACTAAATTTTATAAACCCGTATAAAAAACGTCGTAAAGAAACTGGTTTTGGTCTTTATAATCATATTGGTATAAAAAAAGATGATAGTGAAGCTAGAATTAGAATTTGGCATGATAATTTTAGATGGTTTGGGGCATCATCTGTATTTTTTGTTTTTGTAGATAAAGTAAATATTGATGGTGCACAAGGTTCTTTTATTGATTGTGGTGCTTATATGCAAAGTATTATGTTAGCTGCACAGGAATTTAAAATTGACACTTGCCCGCAAGGCTCCACCACTGAGTTTGGAAAAATTATTGTAGATATTTTAAATGTTCCTGATAATTTAGCATTTTTATATAGTATTGTTTTAGGTTATGCAGATAAAGAAGCTAAAATAAACTCTTTTCAACCAGCTAGAGTACCACTTAAAGAGAGTGTTGTTTTTATTTAAGGGCACCTCTAAAAACCTTTCTTTTATATCTTTTTAACATGCTCTCATTCCCTGTAACACCGCCACTATGTATATAAACTATCTCTTCATCTGTTTGTTCCAAGAGTGCTTTCCACATAGCTGGTGCATAAAGTAAATCAAACTCAATCCCTACACTTAATAGTTTTTTTTGTATCTCTAAAAATTCTAGATAAGGTTTTGCAAAGTGATATTTTTTCTCTGGTTCTAAAATAATTAAATTATCAGGAATTTTATGAAGTGCATTCATCTGTTTTTTTAAATAATCTACATCTCCAACACAAGGTGTTGTATATACTTTATACTCTGGTAAAGATAAAGCTAAATATAAAGCTGTTGTTCCCGTTCCTGAAGGGGTTGCAAGTGATTTAGACTCTAGGTTATCTTTTCTAATCTCCTCTGCTAAAACTTCTAAACCCTCTTGTGCTTCAAGTACAGCACCACCTTGATCTATTATAAAAGTTTTATCTTGTAGATTGCCTCTAAGTGAGGCTATATAATTTTTGTAAAACTCCTCTTTTATCTCAATATGTTTCATTCCAAGTCTTATAGAGTGAAAATAATTGCCACAATTATCATATTTTTGTGTTTGATTTATTGGTTTTGTATAATAAACAAATTCCCAACCTTTGTCTTTACACATTGCAGCAATTGCAAGCATTGCATTTGATTGTGTTCCACCATAAGAAATAATTTTGTTAAGTGATGAAGATGGAGCTTGTAGCAAAGCATAGAGTTTTCTGTATTTATTCCCTGCGAGATATTTATCTACTAAATCATCCCTCTTTACATAAAAATCCCTAGAATCTAAAGTGATTTTAGATACTGGAGAATCTTGTATTTTAATCAAAAAAATACTTATTTAATTGTTGCTTTTTTCTCTAATTCTTTCATTTTAGCTAACATTACAGACTTAGCTTTATCAAGTCTAAGACGATTGTTAATAGTAGCTTTTGCCTCTGTAAATTTAACTTGTTTGTCATTTTTAGCTTCTAATAAAATAATATGGTAACCAAATTGTGTTTTTACAGGTTCTGATACTGTTCCAGGCTTCATACTAAATGCTTTTTCACTAAACTCTGGAACCATCTCTCTTGGGGAAAAAGTGGGAAGTTTACCACCCTCCATTCCACTTGGTCCAATTGATTTCTCTTTTGCTAATTCAGCAAACTTATCTATAAGCACTTCTCCACTTAAGCCTTTAAAGTTTTTAGCAATTACTTTAGCTTCTGCTTCTGTTTCAACTAAAATATGACGAGCATCAGCCGTTTTAGAATGAAATTCTTCTTTGTTATTATCATAATACTCTTTCATCTCTGCATTAGAAATAGCAATTTTATCAACCTCTCTTTTTTGCCATAACTGAATAGCTATCTCTTTTTTAATTCTTTTTGAAACTTCTTCATATTTATTTTTAAAATCTTCCAATTCTAATACACCAGTTTTTTCAGCATCATCATAAACTAACTCTTTTGCGACTAACTGCTCTAATACTTGTTTTCTAAATTCAACTTGTTTTTCAGCTGGAACTTGATTAAATCTTCCTTGAGTAGCTGTCATAAGTTCTCTCTCAACATCTTGTTGAGTGATAGATGTACCATTGACTGTTACAAGTGTTTGAGCTACTGAAATTGTAGACAATAAAGCTAAAGATGTTACTAGTTTTGTTACTGTTTTCATTAATTTTCCTTAATAGTAGGAGAAGATTCTAGTAATTTTATGCTAATGATTATTAAACAGAGTGTAAAATTATATCCATGAAAAAAGCTACCAAAAAAGAAATAATACAGATTCATCAATTATTTATCGATAAATATAGTGATGCTGTAACTGAACTAGAATATAAAAATGCTTATGAACTTGTAGTAGTTGTTGCTCTATCTGCACAATGCACTGATAAAAGAGTAAATATACTTACCCCAGCTTTATTTGAAAAATATCCAAACCCCCAATCATTAGCAATAGCTAATTTAGATGATGTAAAATCTCTTATAAGCAGTTGTTCTTTTTTTAATAATAAAGCAAAAAATATAGTTTCTATGGCAAAAAGAGTTATGGAAGTATATGATGGTGAAATACCTATGAATGGAAAAGAACTAATCACCTTAGCTGGTGTTGGACAAAAAACTGCAAATGTTGTGATGATAGAATATACTGGTGCAAACCTTATGGCTGTAGATACACATGTTTTTAGAGTTTCTCATCGACTTGGGTTAAGTGATGATAAAACTGCTACAAAAACAGAGGCTACACTTGTGAAGAAATTCAAAATAAACCTTCATACCCTTCATCAGGGGATGGTTTTATTTGGTCGATATATTTGCAAAGCTAAAAATCCAAAATGCGATGAATGTTTTCTAACTGAATTTTGTAAAACAAAAGAGAGTTTTAAAGTATAAACTAAAATTGGATTACTATTTGCTTTATGAATTTTATGATTAAATATATACTACTTATCTCTAGCTTATTTCTCTTTAGTGCTTGTGTAAACAAACATGGTATATCATTACAATACTATAGCGACTGCAAAGAGTATTATGATTTACAAGGTTACTACCATAAAGATTGTGGAGAAGATGACATAATCACTTATAAAAGAATAAAAAAAGAGAGCAAAAAAGCTATAGATTATGTTATTGGAGAAGATGAAAAACCAAAAGGTAATGTTTGGTAAAACATATAGTTTTTTATAAAATAAAAAGTACAAAATATTTCTAGGCAGTTTCTTTGAAAATTGGCTGAAGCCAATTGAAAAAAACTAACGACGAAAGATAAAGCAATTTTACTTTATAGCTATAAAAGTTACAAAATTTGCCCAACGAAATACTACTTCACAATGTGAAAATCCACAATTTTTAGCCATTTTTATATTTTCATCTTCACTATATGGAACTAATACATTCTCAAGTGCTTCCCTTTTTTGCATAATTTCATATTCTGAATACCCTTGCTCTTTTTTAAAATTATAATAACACTCTATTAAATCTTTATTTAATTTTGCTTGATGACTTATAACCTTTTCACTAAATATAAAAATAGCATCTTTTTTTAATGATTTTGCTATTTTTTTAACCAACTCTTCTCGAACAAGAGGTCGGATAAATTGTAAGGTATAACTACTGATAATAACATCAGCTTTTTTATAATCATACTCTAATATATTTGCATTTTTAAGCTCTATATCTGCACCAAATGCTTCACATTTTTTTCTCGCTTGCTCAAGCATCGCTTCAGAATTATCAATTCCAATTAAAGTTGATTTAATTTTTAATTTTTTACTTATATTTATAAAAAGTGAGGCTGTAGAGCAACCTAAATCATAAGCAATTCCACCATTTTCTAATTGCTTAAGTATAAAAAATTCTGTAATCTTTTGAGACTCTTTATAAAAAGGTACACTCCTAGAGAGCATATCATCAAAAACAGCTGCAACCTCTTCATCAAACTCAAATTGCTTTTTTATTGGTTTTGTAAATACTTTATCATTCATTATATCCCCAATAATTCCATACCAAATTAGACAACAAGCTTGATTGCTCTATAATTAGGTACTTCAAAGCGAAAAAGTCACACTCAAAGACTTCACCCAACGGGTGTAACTTTTTCCAAAACAAGAGA
>JAKISR010000035.1 GCA_021648465.1 Sulfurimonas sp.
CCAATTTTGTAGATTTTTTGGGTTTATATTATTTGCACTTGCAATCTCGTTTAGAGTTCTCTCTTCTCTCAAAACTTCTAATACCAATCTTGTTTTTAACTGTGTTGAAAATTTAGCCATTTTCCTACTCATATTTATACCCTCACTTTTATTGTTTAATTTTACTCTTTTGAGAATTAAACTTTACAAAAAGTTGTTTGATTTTCTTGGGGTAGTATAGATTTAAAACCATTTGTTGTAAAAAAATGTTGTAAAATTTTAAAAATAGAAAACTTAAAGCTCTGAAATAAGGGCTAAAGTAAGAAAGATGAGACTAAACCAATAAGTCCACCAAATACTCCACCCCACACAACAAGCCAAGAAAGATGCTCTTTAATTAGATTTTGTACTATATCTTTTACCATTTTAGGTGTAAGTTCATCTAATCTTTTATCTATAACTTCTTCTATGGAGTTAATCATATCACTGCTTAGTGATGAGTTTTTCATATGTTTTGTGAGCATATTATTAAAATCTTCAGAGTTTACAATTTTTACAACTGCATTTTTCATCTTAAGTGAGAAAGGTTCACGAAGAGCATCAAGTGCAGACTCTCCACCAAACATTCCAAGCATACCGCCAAAAGATGACTCCATTACAGTTTTACTAAGGGCATCAAATGCAGGAGAGAAGTCTGTTTCTTGTATGATTGGTTCTAAATTTATCTTTTTCTCTTCATCTTGAAAAAACTTATCAAGTTGTTCTTGTGTGAAAAATTGATTCATCATAAGATTTTTAATAGACTCTTTAAAAGCTTCAAATCTTGCAGGGATAACTCCTGAACCATAAAGAAGAGGAACTTTTTCAAACAACATATGGATAGCAAGTTGATTTGTTAAGGAACCTGAGAGTGCAAAGAGACCAGTGAAAAGCAGGAGTGAACTTATCTCAGAATCTATCAAATATGATGAAGCTATTAATAAAATAGCTATAAAATTGGTTATAAAACTTTTATTAATTATCAATATATATCCTCTAAAAGCGAAAGTATACTAAAAAGATTCTATAATTGGAAAAATTATAATTATAAATGAGAAAAGTACATGAAACAAGAGAGCTACGAGTTATTTAAAAGTGCAAAGATACAAACTATTTTAGATATTTTAAAAAATGAACTAAAAACTAGAAATGAGTCCCCTTTTTGGGCTGATAAAGTTATTCCTTTTTCTGGAGCGATACTTAGTGTTTTAATTCCTCTTAGAGATGCAGATATGCTTTTTAATCCAGAGGGAAAAGCAGAAGAGGTTTTAACACCAGAACTGTTTTTTAAATGGAATGATTTTGTAAGTCTAAAGTTTTTAGCTTTTACAATTCAAAAATCAAATGAAGCAGGGGAGCTTTTAAGAACTAAACTTGATGGCTCTATATGTGAAAATTATCAAACTGTAGATTTAAAACCATTAGGTGATTATTTGGCAAAAAATAGAGTAAACCTTGAAGATGAAAGTTTAGACTTTCCTATCTCAAACTATAACTTACATCAAGGCGTAAGTAATGTGATTAAATCACTTCTTTAAAAATATATGACAAGTTTCATAGAATATTTTATTAAAAATACCAGACTAAATTATATGCTATTGATTTTTATAGCATATATGGGTTATAACGCGTATGTATATATTCCAAAAGAAATTTTCCCAAATGTTGAACTTGAAAAGATAAGTGTTTTAGGTGCATATAGTGGTACAAGTGCTTCTGTTATGGACAAGATGGCTGTTCGTGATATCGAAGATCACTTAAGCAATATTAATGGCATTGATAAGATGGAGACAACCATCACCCCTGGGGCATTTGCAATAGTTTTAACGCTAAATGAAAGTGCAAATAGGGTAAATACACTTTCTCGTGTAAAAGACTCCATCGCTGTAACAGGGCAATATCTACCATCAGATATGAATGAACCAATAGCAAGACTTTTAGATAAAATTAAACCTTTAATAAAACTATCTATCTCTTCTCAAGTTCACTCAAGAGGTGAACTTACTATTATTGCTAAAGATATAAAATCAAAACTCTCGAAGATAAAAGATATAAGTGAGATACTTATTCGTGGTGATTCAAATGAAGAAGTTTCTATAAAAATAGATTCAGAAGCTGTTTTAGCTTATAACTTAGAACATTCAGGTATCCAAAGAGCCATTGCAAATCTTTCATATATTTTCCCTATAGGGGACATAGAACAAAGAGGAAGTTTTGTTTATATATCTACTGTAAATGGTAAGTCAAGTGCTTTGGAGTGGGAAGATAGTATTTTAAATATAAATGGTAAATATATAAAACTTGGAGATATCGCAAAAGTTAAAGTTGAATATCCTCAAACAGATACCTTAGCAACATTTAATAACAACCCAACTATAACTCTTAAAATCTCTAAAGGCGATAGAGGTGACTCTATAAGGCTCTCAAAAAAATTAAGAGAGTATATAAAAAAAATAGAAAAAGGCTATGAGGGAGTGGAGTTTTATTTTTATCAAGATACATCTAAAGTTGTTGAAAATAGACTAAATACTATTATTTCAAATCTTATGCTAGGGCTTATTTTAGCTTTTTTATCTATGTATGTTTTGATAAACCTACGTATAGCTTTGATAGTTGCTCTTGGTATCCCTTTTTCTTTTACTATAGGGCTTTTGTTTATTTATTATATGGGTTACTCCATAAATATTGTCTCACTTTTAGGTGCTTTAATAGTTATAGGTATAGTTGTTGATGATGCTATAGTTATAAGTGAGAATATTCAGCGTTATATAGATGAAGGGATGGATAATTATAGTGCTTCTATAGCTGGACTTAAAGAGATGATATTGCCAGTTACATTAGCGACTGTTACAACAGTTGTGGCTTTTTTACCAATTTTTATGATGAGTGGTGAAATTTCACTCTTTATTATTTTAATTCCTATAACTGTTATAATGATTTTACTTGGCTCACTTATGGAGAGTTTTTTATTTTTACCACTTCACGCACAGGAATTTTTGAAAAAAAGTAATAATTTAATAGACTGGAAACCATTTCAAATACTATACGGAAAAGTACTCTCTTTTTTAATTACTTATAAAAAAACATTTGTTTTTATGTTTTTGATTATCATACCTATAGCTACGGTTATAACAGCAAAATCTATGAAGTTTCAGTTTTTTCCAAACTTTGATGGTAATTACATCTATATCTCTGGAAAGCTAGATATAAATACTCCGTTAGAGGATACTTATGATGTGTCAAGAGAGATAGAAGCTAAGATGATGGAGTATGGTGATGAGTTTTCACTTAAGTCGATTGCTTCAGTTGTTGGTTATAGAAGAAGCCTCTCAGGAGAGACACAAAGAAATAATAGTGTTTTTATGATTACTATGGAACTTTATGAGCGAGAAGATACAAACTGGATAAGTAAATATATAAATCCAGTTTTAAATTTTAGTTTTGATTTTAATGATGAAAATAAAATACGAAAAAAACAAACTTATGAACTCTCTCCGCGTGTAAAAGAGATTATCAATCCATTTAAAGAAAAATACTCTATGGTTGAGCTTGGTGTGATGGAAGATAAACCAGGACTTATAAGAAGTGACATACAAATAAATCTCTCTGGAAGTAACGATATAGAGATGCAAGATGGGATTAAAAGATTAGAGTATGAACTATCCAAAATAGATGGTATAAAAAACTTTAGCGATAATATTAAATATGGAAAAATGGAGTATAAACTTAAAATTAACTCTTATGGAGAGAGTTTAGGATTAAGTGAAGCTTCTATTGCAAAAGTTCTTAGCTCTTACTTTTTAGAAAAAAGACAGGGTACTACTTTTAATAATACTGGCATAATGGAGATAAAAACACAAGATAGTTCTAAGGATAACACTCAAACATTGCGTGATTTTAATATTGCTCTTGGTGATGGAAGATATGTAAAACTTACAGATGTTGCAGATATTATAGAGATGCGTGATTATGAGAAAATAAATAAATTAAATGGCAATATTATTAAAACGATGTATGCAAATATTGATAAAAGACATATTACCGCACATGAAGTTATCACGCTACTTGAACCAACCATTCAAGAGATATCAAAATCAGGTATAGATGTTAAACTTTTGGGAGAAAGAGAAAAAAGTAATCAATTAAAAGGGGATATGCAAGATGTTCTTATTTTAGTAATATTTTTAATATTTTTGACATTATTGCTGATTTTTTCGAAAATAAAATATGTACTAATGGTTATGAGTATTATCCCTCTATCTGTTTTGGGAGCATTAATAGGACATAAAATTTTAGGTTTAAACTTATCAATGCCTTCTATTATAGGAATTTTAGGATTAGCTGGTGTTGTTATAAATGATGGGATAATCATGTTAAATTTCTTACATGGAACTCATAATACAGAATCATTTTTCCAAAGAGCAAAACTTCGACTTCGACCCATTGTTATAACAACGGTTACAACATTTTTAGGACTCTTTACCATAATGTTTTATGCTACTGGACAAGCGGTGATTCTTCAACCAATTGCCATATCTTTAGGATTTGGTCTTATATGGGGAACAGTTTTAAATCTTTTATATTTACCTACACTTTATGCTTTAGTAAATGGAATTAATCCAATTGATAGTATTAAAAGAAGTTAAAATATTATTTTTTTATTTATATGAAACAATTGGTAAATTTATGGATTTGGCATAATTCATACCACCTTTTAGATTGATAATTTGATACTTATAGTTTTTAGAAAGAAAATCTGAGAGCATAGTTGTTCTGCTACTAGATCTACATATAAGTGCAAAAGGTTTTTTTGTATCAACTGCTTTATTTAATTTTTCTATAAACTCATCAAGGTTGTATTTTCCTTGTGCATCAAAAAACATAATAGGGATAGCACCACTTAAGAGTCCTGTTTGTTTCCACTCCCCAGGTGTTCTAATATCAACAATAGGTATATTTGAGTTTATATGTTTTTTTGAAACTTTCTCATTTGTAACTGTTGCAAAAATAGAAATTGTAAAAATTAGTAATAGTGTTATTATTTTTTTCAATTTTGTTCTCCAGAGGTAAAATAAATTGTATAATTGTATCAACAAAGAGATAATATCTCATAAGGATTAATATACATGGCATCTCAAAAAGTGATTGATAATTCACAAAGGCTTCGTTATATAAGAGCACTAGAGAGATTTTATAAAAGTATTTTATCGTATTTAATAAATACACCAGAATTAACAAGTGCAGGTTATAATAAAAAAATTACAAATGCTCTAAAGATTTTACAAAGAATCCAAGAGATGGCATTATATAAAGGTGATTTGCAAGATTTACAAAAACTAGTTACGAAGATGATAGGTTTTAAGGACAGTGATAAAGATATAGAAGATATAAAAGATGAGCTTCTTTATAGCTCAAACCAGTTAGAAAAAACTAAAAGCGCAAGACGTTATAAAAAAGATAAATATGCCCAGTCAAAATATGAAGATTGGGAATAGTTTACTTATAAATACATAAATTGAGACAAGAGGATAATAATTACTACAAAGCTAAATGGAAAAAAATGACTTTTAAACACCCAAGGATTTATTTTAAATAGTTTTTGATTAACACCTCTAATACCAAGCCATAAAGCTAAAAATGCTTTTATACTAAGTAAAATTTGAAAAGATGTCATACCATCTTCTGATATTTCACCAAAAATTTGCGTTATTAGGTAAAGACCACTTGCAACTGCAATCATAAGAGCATAGGGGACAACTTTTCTAACATGTATCATTATCGCTTCTCTTGCTTTTTTATGCTCTTCCTCATTTAGAGTTTGAGTCATTTTTGATAAAAATAAAATATCAACAAATAAAAAACCTCCATAAATAAATACAGAAAATATATGAATTGTGTGTATTAATGTATAAGTGATGATTTATCCTTTTTTTTTCAAATTTTAACATAAATGTTTGTAGATATATCTATTTTATATCAATTAGAGTAGTATTACATAGATATTTTTTTAAAAGGTATATCTATGAATAACATTCAAGATGAAATAAAAAAATTTGAGAGCAGTAAGTGTGAAGAAAATAATGTGTTTTATCAAGCTATGGAGGAGGTAATTTTTTCTATAGCACCACTTTTAGAATCAGATGAAAAATACGCAAGACATGCAATTTTAGATAGACTAGTAGTACCAGATAGAATTATTAAGTTTAAGGTAACGTGGTTAAACGATAAAAATGAGATTCAAGTAAACACAGGTTATAGAGTTCAATTTAATAATGCTCTAGGACCGTACAAAGGTGGGTTGCGATTTCACCCAAGTGTTAATGAAGGGATATTGAAGTTTTTAGGATTTGAGCAAATTATTAAGAATTCACTTACTGGCTTACCAATTGGTGGAGCTAAGGGAGGAAGTGATTTTGACCCCAAAGGTAAAAGTAATTTTGAAATTATGAAATTTTGTTCATCATTTATGGTTGAGTTACATAAGTATATTGGTTCTCGCATAGATGTACCTGCTGGTGATATTGGTGTGGGTAGTCGTGAAATTGGCTATCTTTTTGGAGAGTATAAAAAAATAACATCATCGTATGAAGGAGTTTTAACCGGTAAGCCATTTATGTTTGGAGGTTCACTAATGAGACCACAGGCTACTGGTTATGGAGTTGTATATTTTACACAAACAATGCTTGAGATTGAAGGTAAAGAATCACTAGAAGGAAAGACATGCACAGTAAGTGGTGCTGGAAATGTGGCACTTCATGCAATTGAAAAACTTCAAGAGATTGGTGCTATAGTTGTATCATGCACAGATTCAAGAGGAACTATTCATGATCCACGCGGTGTTGATTTATGCCTATTAAAGGAGATAAAACTTCAAAAAAGAGGCTCCTTAGAGGGATATATTAGGGTTTATCCAGAAGCTAAATATATACCATTTGAAGAATATCCAGAGGGAGCTCATGCTGTTTGGGATATACCGTGTTACGCTGCATTTCCATGTGCCACTCAAAATGAACTTACAGATATAGATGCTCAAAATTTAATAGTAAATGGTTGCGTTAGTGTTAGTGAAGGGGCGAATATGCCATCTACTCATAAAGCAATAAATGATTTTTTATCTCATAAAATTTGTTTTGCTCCAGCAAAAGCAGCAAATGCAGGTGGTGTAATAGTTAGTGAATTTGAGATGGCTCAAAATGCATCTATGAGTAAGTGGAGTTTTGAAAAAGTTGATGAAAAGTTAAAATTGGCTATGCAACAAATTGTAAAAAGAGTAGCATTAACAGCTAGAGATTATGGAGTTGAGGGTAATTATGTTGATGGTGCTAATATTGCAGGATTTAAAAGAGTTGCAGATGCAATGATAGCTGAAGGTATATAAAATGAATATAGAACTGGTTAATGAATTTTTAAATCCTTATGGATTAAGTATCTTTAAAATTGTAATTATACTAGGATTATTTTTAGGCATATATTTTATAAGAAAAGTTCTTTTTGATTTAATTCAAAGTAATATTTCTAAAATTATATCTTTAAAAAAATATTCAAAAGATATATTTAACAGTATTAGGAAGTTATTAGAGACTATTTTCATTGTTATAAATATAGAGCTAACATTATATGTTTATAACGATTTTAAAACAATAGGTGATTTTAGTACATATTTCAATATGGCTTATGCAATATTAATTACATATGTTGTATATACAGTTTTAAATACAATTACAAGCATAAAGCTTAAAGATATAAATCCAAAAGAAACAAAAATTAAAAATGAAATTTTAAATGTATCTCTAAAACTTTTAAATGTTTTTACTTGGATTGTAGGTATATTAATTGTTCTTTATTTAGCAGGAGTAGAGTTAACAGCAGTTATATCAGGACTTGGAATTGGTGGTTTAGCTGTAGCATTAGCATCAAAAGACTCTTTAGCAAACTTTTTTGGAACTCTTTCTATACTTTTTAGTGATGTATTTTCTCAAGGTGATTGGATAGCAGTTGATGGTAAAGAGGGGACAGTAGTAGAGATTGGTTTAAGAGTCACAAAACTTAGAACTTTTGATAATGCACTTATCGCTATACCAAATGCAGTTTTAGCAAACAAAGATGTTAGAAACTGGAATAAACGCTCACTTGGTAGACGAATTAAGATGCATTTAGGTATAAAGTATGACTCAAAACGTGAGAATATACAAAATGCAATTTCACAAATTTATAATATGTTAGATCAGCATAATGGAATAGCAACAGTTAATACAAAACACTCTTATAAAGAAAACTCTAAAAGAGCAAGAGCTATCCTTTCAAAAGATGATGAAGAGGGTATTAAAAAAACTCTTCTTGTTTATCTTGATAGTTTTGGTGATTCAAGTATAAATATCTTAATTTACTGTTTTTCAAAATCAGTAAAATGGCAAGAATGGCTTGAAGTAAAACAGGATGTTATGTTAAAAATGATGGAGATTTTAGAAAATAACTCTATAGAGTTTGCATTTCCATCACTCTCAATTTATCATGAGAATAAGTTAGAGCAGAAATTATAAAAGCTTCTGAAGCTCTAACCACCCTTGCCATAATGCAGCACTAAGTATCCCTGCTGCAAAACCTGCAATTATATCATCACCCATAACACCAATACCACCTTTAGCTTCTCGATCAATTCTGCCAATGATAGATGGCTTCGCAATATCAAAGTATCTAAAAAGAGCAAAAGAGAGTACGCACTGTACTAAAAATCCATTTTGCAAATCACCAACTTCACCTAAATTCACACTAATAGCTGGAGCAACACTAAGGGCAAACCACATACCAGCCAACTCATCTATAACAATTCGCTTATCATCATGGATACCAGTTCTTTTTTCATATTTATTTATTTCTTTTATGGCAATTATACTTATGAGAATGGTTGCTAAAAAAAGAGTTTGAGCATCAAGATATATAAGGATTAGCATTCCAAGAGGTAGTGAAACTAATGTTCCAACAGTACCAGGAGCTTTAGGAGATAGACCACTATAGCCTAGCGTTATAAAAAACCAATTCATTTTTGTCCTTTTTCTCTGGCACTAAATGCCGATATTTCCTTGTTTAAAGCCTAAATGGGTGCTAAGTTAGAGATGTAGTCTGATAAAGTTTTATTAACTCTAAGTAAAAATCTTTTTCAGTGTGTTCTTTTAAAAGACCCTCTACAGGAAGCAAATCATAGTAAAGTTTTTCTAGATTTTTAAACCTATCTGGAAAAAGTCTAGATAAAATTAAAGCAGAAATCTCTTTTCTAATGAGTATGGTTGGAGGTAGCATACCAAGTTCTAAAAGCTCTAAAATAGAATCAGCATGGTATGATATTTGATGATGTTGCCCATGAGGACAGGTACTTTTACTAACAAGAGTTGTACATTTATCACAATACACATACTCACTTGCTACAGTTATATCTATGTCTATTCCTACAACTCTATCTATAATTGATTTATTTAAGTTTGAATCATAAAACATACCTAGTCCAGTATGATTTCTTCCAATAGTAAGCCTATCGCAACCATAATTTTTTGCTACAATAGCATCAATAATTATTTCATTATTTCCAGAAAATACATAACTATTTTCTAAAGGAACAACTAAAACATGGTTTTTAGTTAAGAAGTTATTTATAAAAAATTCTAAAGATTCTTTTCTTATTTCATAATCTAAATTTGACACAGTATATGGTTTTAATAAAAAAATGATAAGTAAGTCAGTATTTTCTAATGTTTGGCGAATTAATCTCTCATGTGCACGGTGCAGTGGATTTATTGACATCATTATACCAGTTGTATGTTTAGCAGATATTAATTTTTTTGCATCATCAATTTTTTGCTTATTAGTATTACTTGAGACATTAACTAGTTTATATTCTCCACATACTGCAAAAGAACCAAGTCTATTTATTGCATTTAGAACACCAGGATGTGTTAAATCATCCGTACCATATATTTGTTTCACTCTTTCATTTTTATCAATATGAAAAACTTCATCAACAATTAAAATTGCAAAAGGTTTATCTTCAAGTAATATAGTGACTTCTTCAGAAGCTTTTAGAGATTTTAATACATCATTATTCATTTTTCCTGATGGTGCAAGAATAAAAGGGAAAGGGAAAGATTTATTATTTACAAGACCTGTTTTTGAAACATCTTCACTCTGTTTTAAGTTCATTAAACTGTTTATTGGCGATAATAATCCATCTTTAAGTAATTCTAATGCAGAAGCTGCTTCTTTATCTATTAAAAGAGTTTTATTTTTTCTTGACAATGTCATACTTTTTTCTTTTTTCCCATAAGCTTTTACGACTTATTCCTAGTTTTTTAGATAATTCTGTATCTGGAAATTTATGTTGATAATTTAAAACCATGAATTTTACATAGTCTTCAATAGGAAGAATTTCACCTTGATCAAAAATATTGTTTTCACTTTTAATCTCTAAAACTTTAAATTCTTCATCTTCAATCTTGTCAGTACTTGAGATAATAGCTTTTTTATCTTCAACAAGTGAGTATAAATTTTTTCTCTCATTCTTTTTTAAAGTTTGTAAGTCAATAATATATATTATTGAATTTCCACCAATTAGATCTATCTCATTTATAGCTTTTGGATCACTTAGTGTAATAAAGTGAAGTGGTTGATTCTTTTTCTTTGCATATTCAAAAGCAAAAAAATCAGAATGTTTTTGGTAAGATGAAGATACAAAAAGAGGAAGTTCTATACTGTCGTAGTCATGTTCCGTAGTTATAGCTGAGAAAGAGTGAGTTAAATATTTGTCATACGCTTCATTTCTTTTTTTAAGCTTCTCATAATCTTGATAATGGTTTATTTTTCTTATAAGCTCTTCTATCATAAATGGTTTAAGTATATAGTCTTTAGCACCACAAGCTAAAGGTTTTGATACAGTATCATTGCTGATATATGAAACCATTAATATAATAATAGCTTTTTTAAATGTTTCTATTACAGGGTTAAAATCTTGTCCATTTATGTTAGTAGATAATAACACAACATCGTAGTTGTTACTTTTTATTGCATCTTTTGTTGATGTGCACATTTCACAAATATGCCCTTGTTCACTAAGCTTTGTAGCAATGCTTTGAGCTAAGTAAATTTCATTTTCTATAATCAATATCTTCAAATTTTTGTCCAATCATAATACTTTAAATTTGCATTTGCAATAACGCTAATACCTTCACATCTGCCGATAAAACCTAGGTTTTCAGTTGTAGTTGCTTTTATATTTACTCTTATTTGCTCTATGTTTAGAATAGAACTAAGCACTCTTCTCATCTTTGATTTATATTTGCCTATTTTAGGTTTTTGTGCAACAATTGTTACATCTATATTTATTATAACAAAACCAAAATTGAGAAGTTTGGTAACAACAGCTTGTAACAGTTTTTTTGAATCCATCTCTTTATAAGCATTGTCACTGTCTGGGAACATCATTCCTATATCACCCATACCAGAAGCCCCTAAAAGAGCGTCTACAAGGGCATGAATTGCTACATCCCCATCACTATGTGCTAAAAACCCATAATCTGTATCAATTTTGACACCACCTAAAAACATTTGAGCATTTTTATCAAAAGCATGAACATCAAAACCAGTTCCACTTAAGGTATCAGTAGATGGAGAATCTAAGCATGATAATCTTTTTAAATCAGATAAATGAGTGATTTTATCTGCATCTTTGTCACCTAAAATAAACTCTCTTGTACCACCATTTGCGATTATCGCACTACTCTCATCAGTAAACTCTTCACTTTGTTCTAAAGCACTCTTTAGAGCTGATGTTAGCGATAACTGCGGTGTTTGAACTCTTTTAACTTTCTCTCTATCAATAGTTTTATTATCATAAACTATAGTATCATTAACTTTTAAATAAGGGACTATGCAATCACTATTTCCCATATGAGAAATAAGAGTGTTTAAAAGTTCATTATTTATACATGGACGAGCAATATCACTTACTAATACATATTTAGTATCTACTTTTTTTAGAGAATTTTTTAGAGACTCTTGTCTACTTTTTCCACCTTCAATTAATATATACTCACAATGATTTTTCATAAATTCAATATCATCAAAAGATGAAGTTATAATTATTTTCTCAAAAAAACCAGTTTTTTTATATTTATCTGCTACAAATTGCCACAAAGGTTGATTTCCGACTCTAAGCCATTGTTTTTTAACACCAAGTTTAAAACGCATAGAACTACCTGCTGCTAGTAATATAAGCGTTAAATTAGACAATAAAACTCCTGCTTTATAAAAGTGTTACGAAAGTATACACTTATTAAGCTTTTAATATCTTAATCTCAAAAGTAATTCAAAATAATTCAAAATACACAATCAATTTAACAACTTAATATTATATTAACTTTATTTGATTATATTTCCACATTACATTAATTAATCTATACGATATATAATTTTATATAGGAGAAAATCATGAGAGCTTCATGGGTTAAAAAAAGAGAAAATGATTCTGTTAGAACTCAAATGTATTATGCGAAACAAGGCATAATAACACAAGAGATGGAATATGTTGCAAAAATAGAAGATTTATCACCCGAGTTAGTTCGTAGCGAGATTGCTCGTGGGAGATTAATAATTCCAGCGAATATAAATCATACTACATTGGAGCCAATGGCTATTGGTATCGCTTCAAAATGTAAAATAAATGCAAATATTGGTTCATCTGCTATTGCTTCTGATATTCAAGGTGAAGTGGAAAAAATGCAGGTTTCTCAACACTATAAAGCTGATACTGCAATGGATTTATCAACTGGTGGAGACTTAGATGAGATTAGAAAAGCTGTAATTGCTTCTTCTAAAATCCCAATAGGTACAGTTCCAATTTATCAGATTCTTCATGATGTTGGAAATAAAATAGAGGATTTAAGTATAGAAGTTATGCTTGATGTACTAGAGCGTCAAGCACAACAAGGTGTTTCTTATTTTACAATTCATGCAGGTTTCTTGTTAGAAACTATGCCAAAAATTGCAAAAAGAAAAATGGGAATTGTTTCTCGTGGAGGTTCTTTAATGGCTGCTTGGATGATGCATTACCATAGAGAAAACCCTTTTTATACTGCATACGATGAAATCTTAGATATTTGTGCAAAATACGATGTTGCACTTTCTTTAGGTGATTCTCTCCGTCCTGGATGTTTGGCTGATGCTTCTGATGATGCTCAACTTGGCGAACTTAAAGTTTTAGGTGATTTAACTTTAAGAGCTTGGAAGAAAGATGTACAAGTGATGATTGAGGGACCAGGTCATGTTCCACTTAATCAAGTTGAGCGTAACATGAAACTTCAACGCGAACTTTGTCATGAAGCACCTTTTTATATACTTGGACCATTGGTTACTGATATCGCAGCTGGATATGATCATATCTCTTCTGCTATCGGTGCAGCTGTTGGTGGATGGCATGGAGCAAGTATGCTTTGTTATGTTACACCAAAAGAGCATTTAGGTCTTCCAAATGCTGAGGATGTCCGTGAAGGAATTATTGCTTATAAAATAGCTGCTCATGCAGCAGATATCGCTCGTGGTCGTAAAGGTGCTAGAGATATTGATGATGCCATGAGTGATGCGAGATATGGTTTTGATTGGGAAAAACAGTTTGAGCTTGCACTTGATGGTGAACGTGCTCGTGAGTATCATGATGAAACTCTTCCTCAAGATGTTTTTAAAGAAGCAGAATTTTGTTCTATGTGCGGACCGAAATTTTGTTCTTATAAAATAACTCAAGAGATTATGGATAACCCTGAAGCTATTGCCAAGATAGCTGCGGAAGCTAAATTGGCAGAGGCTCATTAGCTTAAAAAATAAATTAATTGATATAAGATAATTTTTGTCTTATTTAATTATGATAAAGTTTCAATAATATAAATTTAATAAAGGAAATATTTTAAAATGACTAATGAAATTGTAAATTCAGCACTATCAAAAGTTTTATATCCAGGTTTTACAAAGGATATTGTAACTTTTGGTTTTGTAAATAGTGTAGAGATTGATGGGAGCAGTGTTAGTTTCAATGTAGAGATAACATCAAGTGCTCCAGAAGTTGCACAACAAATCAAAGATGATGCAACAAAAGAACTTAAAGCAATCGGTGCAAGTAATGTTAATTGTAATATAAAAGCTCCAAAAATGCCAGATGCTCAAGTTAAACCAAAGAGTAAAAATATTGCTCCTCATGTCAAAAACTTTTTAATGGTAAGTTCTGGTAAAGGTGGAGTTGGAAAATCAACTACATCAGTAAATATTGCTATCGCTCTTGCCGCACAAGGTAAAAAAGTTGGTCTTTTAGATGCTGATATTTATGGTCCAAATATACCTCGTATGATGGGTGTTGCAGATATTAAACCAGAAGTTACAGGAAACAAAGTTCTTCCTATTAAAGCTTATGGTATTGAGATGATGTCTATGGGTTCACTTATGGAAGAGGGTCAGTCACTTATGTGGCGTGGTGCTATGATTATGAAGGCAATTGAGCAGTTTTTAAGAGATATCCTTTGGTCTGAACTTGATGTATTAGTTATAGATATGCCTCCAGGAACTGGTGATGCACAGCTTACATTAGCTCAAAGTGTTCCAGTTACAGCAGGTTTAACTGTTACAACTCCTCAAAGTGTTTCTCTGGATGATTCTCGTCGTTCATTAGATATGTTTAAAAAATTAGACATTCCTATCGCTGGAATTGTTGAAAATATGAGTGGATTTATTGCTCCAGATACTGGTGTTGAATATAATATTTTTGGAAAAGGAACTTCAGGTCCGATGGCTAAAGAATTCAATACTAAAATTATTGCTGAGATTCCAATAGAGATGAGCATTAGAACAGGTGGAGATGAGGGTAAACCTATCACATTTGTAGACCCAACTTCTGAGAGTGCAAAAAGATATATGGCTGCGGCTGAGTCTGTTTGGGCTACAATTGTAGAAGTAAATGCAAAAGGTGGGGCTACAAATGAGTCAGTTCAACCAACGACACCCCCAGGTGTAAGTGCTTGTTCCACTTAAAGTTAAAATAGCGACGCAACTTCTGCGTCGTTACGCTCGTCATGTGCTATAGCACACTTCCTCGCTAGACTCCTTGAATTTGCATCACTCTTTTAATTTTAATAAAGATAATTATTAAGGAAGTAAAATTAAAATAGTAAGCATGACGAAAAACAACAACGCAGTAAATGCACTGCTATTTTGATTTTAGACTACTCTACTGTTACGCTTTTTGCTAGATTTCTTGGCATATCCACATCATTACCAAGTCTAGCAGAGATTTCAAGTGAGAGAAGCTGTACAACTATCATCATTTCAAAAAACTCTAACATATAGTCTTTGCACTCAGATATTTGGATAAAATCATCAGCTTTATCAAACTCTTTTGAGCTTATTGCACAGATAGTAGAGTCTCTAGCACTAAGTTCTTCAACATTATTTTTTGATTTTTCGTATAATAAGTTTTGAGGTAATAAAGCTATAGTAAATAATTCTGGGTCTGCTAAAGCGATGGGACCATGTTTCATCTCACCACTTGGATATCCTTCTGCATGAAGATACGAAATCTCTTTTAATTTTAACGCACCTTCAAGAGCTAGCGGGTAAAATATATCACGACCTATAAAGAAAAAACCATGACCGTGTAAATATCTTTTAGATAACCTTTTGATTCTCTCATGCATATCATCTGTAACTTTAACATGAGTTGGAATTTCACGAAGAAGAGATATCTGTTTTGATATTTCATCAACACTTAGAGAGTTTTTTAGTTTTGCTATATATAAACTTAACATCCAAAAAATTGTAACCTGAGTAGCAAAAGCTTTTGTTGATGCTACTCCCTTTTCTATTCCTGCTCTTGTTAAAATACAATAATCTGCTAAACGAACCATAGATGAGTTATCTACATTACAAATGACTAATGTTTTAAGTCCAGCTTGTTTTGCCATCTTTAGAGTTTCTAGTGTATCAGCAGTCTCTCCGCTTTGTGATATAACAACAAATAAAGTATCTTTACTCATTATAGGGTTTCTATACCTAAACTCACTTGCAATCTCCAGTGAAGTTCTGATTTTTGAGTATCTTTCAAATAGATAAGATGCACTCATAGCTGAGTGATACGAAGTCCCACATGCACAAAGCTTTATCTCATTTATATCATCAAAAATCTTTTTATCAAGCTCATTAAATATAATTTCATCATCATCTAGTCTTCCCATAAGAGTATCTGAAATTACATCACTTTGCTCATAAATCTCTTTTTCCATAAAAAATCTAAATCCATCTTTTTGAGCAGATAGTTTGTTTTGAGAAAGTTTAGAAAAAATAGGTTCTTTTTTATTTTTATCTTTATCAAAAATAGTTATATTATTTGATGATACATACCCATAATCTCCATCTTCAAAGTAGTTTACTTCATTACAATGTCCAATAAGTGGAGTATCAGAAGATGCAAAATACTGCTCACTTTCATTATTTGTTCCTACAAGCATTGGTGAGCCATGTTTTGCAAAAAAGATAGTATCTGGTTGAGATTTTGTTACAAGAAGAATAGCATAAGCACCATCTAATTCAGAGATTGTTTTACTAAAAGCTTCAAAAGTATTTGAAGCAGAGTTTAAATTTTTTTCAAATTGATGAACTATAACTTCTGTATCTGTTTGACTTAAAAATTTTATGCCATCATTAATTAATTCTTTTTTTAGTTTTGCATAATTCTCTATAATTCCATTATGAACGACATATGAGCTTTGACCTACATGAGGGTGTGCATTTAACTCTGTTGGTTTTCCATGAGTTGCCCATCTAGTATGACCAATCCCAGCTGAGAAGCCATCTGTTGAGTAGTTTTTAGTTTTTTCTTCAAGATTTACAAGCTTTCCTACAGCTTTAAAATTTGAAAAGTTTCCATTTTCTAAAACTGCAATACCAGCAGAATCATAACCACGATACTCTAACTCTTTAAGACCATTTAATAGTATCTCTTTGGTGTTTTTTTTACCTAAATATCCAACAATTCCACACATAGTTACTACCTCAATTACTGTTTTTTGTTAATAATTTATAAATTTTTTCAACATTATTACATATATCATTTTGTTTCTCTATTAAGAAACTATCTTTGACTTTATGTTTTGTACTGTATATTTTAGCTGTTACTACATTTATTTTAAGAGTTTCAAAGCAGTCCATAATATATGCTAAAAGACCACGCTGATTTTTTGTTTTAACTCTTATCTCAGCATGAACAAGAGAATGTTCACAATCAATATTGATTTCATCATTTGATAAAGCCACCTTTTTGACTTCAACTCTTTGTTCCATATCAAAAGCATTTTCAACAATATTATGAAGTTGATCTATATCCTCAGTATCAATATTTTTCATAAACTCTATCTTAAAATATTTAACATCATCAAATAGTGTAAATATTTCCATAGAAGCAACATCTAAATAACTAAGTGTTGCCAAGAGATAACCGATATTTAAAGGAATTTTTCTATATATTTCTATACTTAGAGAATCTTTTGTATCTACAGAGTAAGAATATTTTTTTGTTTCTTTTGCTTTTTTAGCAATTTTAATAATATCAATAGGAGTATGTTTAAAAAAGAAAAGATTTGATTCTACTCTAAGAAGTTTTTTTTGTAATAAGCTTGGCAAGGAAAGAAATTCTGGTAATTTTTGTACACGTTTTTCTATATTTATTCTTTTTGTTGCATCTGTTATTCTTTCAACATTTTGAGCAACTTCTAAGGCACTTGTATATAAATTAAATAAAAGTTTTGAATTAAAAGAATTATATACATTATTTCCAACACCATTAATATCTGCATAAGTGAGGATATATAAAAGTTTTAAATTTTTTATATCTTTGATATTTGACATAAATTTATAAAGAGTTTTTTCATTATGGATATTTTCATTAAAGGCAATATTGCTCATAGTGATATGTTGTTTAACAAGTGTTACACATCTTTCTATATTTTCATTTTTTAATTTTAATTTTTTTGCAAATGGTACAATTAATTTTGCCCCAACTTCACTATGATTTCTCTTTCTGCCCTTACCTGTGTCATGAAGTAATGTTACAACTTTTATAAGTAGTTTTTCTTCTTGAGTTAATTCATCAAAAAGATTTTGAATAAATGGCTCTTTTATACTCTCTATAGCTTCAATACATTTAATTGAATGGATATCTACAGGATAATCATGGTAGCCATCAAACTGAGGTAAGTGAAGTACCTTTTTGAAATTACTAAAAAGATGATGAAGAACTCCAGCATCATAAAAAAGTTTTAAAAAGCAATACATATGTTTTTTATAAAATAGCTCCTTAAGTAGAGCATATATTTCCATTTTTAATGGGTAAGATATTTTTGTATAAGTAAATTGTTTTAAAAATCCAGCATCAAAATGGTAAAGCTTATCTGGCAAAGCTATTAAAAGTTTTAAAAGAGTATTAATTGGTTGAGTTTTTAAATTATATGAAGTAAAAATTCTGTCATCATATTCATAAATTCCTTTAGAAATTCGATGATTTTTAAATTTTTTGATAGAGGATGCATCATATAGATAAGGTCTCACCATCTTTTTTACAAAGATAAGAGTAAAGTTACTTATACGCCACTGTGCTTGAAGAACTTTTGATATTAATTTTTGTTGGTTGTTAAAACCAAGTAATACACTAACCTCAGGAACATGTTCAAGAAGAAGGCGATCTTCTTGTTTGTTTGTGATAAGATGAAGAGCACTTCTAACACGAAAAAGTAGCTCTAAAGCAATTCTGTATTCTTTATATTCCTCTTCTGAGTAGAGCTTTTGAGTTAAATCTTTTAAGTTTTTAATCCCATAAATAATATGAGCAATCCAAAAGATAAGATTTGAGTCACGAAGTCCTCCAACACTCTCTTTTATATTTGGTTGCATAGAGTTTGGATATTTTTTTCGCCTAATTTGTGCTTCTTCAACTTTATTGAATATATATTCTTTTTGATCATATACTCTTATCTTATTTAACTCTTTTGTAGTTGCATGCCAAGCGAAATTAGAACCTATAATAAACCTAGCTTCCATTAAAGCAGTTTTAATAGTTATATCTTCATTACTAGCAGTAAATAAATCATTTACCTCATGAACACGATGTCCAAGTTTAAGTCCAGAATCAAGTGCAAGATAAAACAGTTTTTCAATGATTAGTTCATAATTAAACCCATCTACTTTTTCATAAACAATAAGCAGATCAATATCACTATGAACACATAATTGCTCACGTCCATAACTGCCGAGTGCTACAATAGCTATAGGGATAGAGTTTTTCATAGGAAGATAATTTCCAAATAATCGTCTTAATGTAGTTTTATACATAAGTGAGACAATAGAATCAAGTTTTTTTGTATGACGAACTAAAAAATCTTTACCTTGGTTTTTTATAAAAAGCTCTGGAAGTGAAGTTTTGTACTCATTTATATATGCTTTAAAGAGTTTAGATAGCTCAAAGTCGCTACCTTCTTTTTCTATAATATCTTCAATTTGTAGCACTATATCCAAGTTGAATTCCTTAATATTTTTTATATTATATTGTAATTATTTTAATTTGATATAATCTCTGAGATTAACAAACTAAAAAAAAGTGAGAACTAGATTATGGCAATTACAAAAAGAGTAACATTTATAGCAAAAGAGGGTAGCGAAGCAAAGATGAAAGAGCTATTAACTGCAATGGTAGCACCATCAAAAGTTGAAGATGGATGTATTTTTTACGACATCTTTGTATATGAAAATAACCCAAGAAAATTTATGGCTGTTGAGAGTTGGAGAGATAATGTTGCATTAGATGGTCATAAAAGTACAGATCATTATGCAATATACAAATCTTCTTTTGAGCCTTATTGTGAAAAAAAATATAGTGATGAGTTGGAAGTTTTAGGATAGGTATAAAATAATCTAAGGAATAAATAAATGCAATACTTAATGGCAATAGACGCGGGAACTGGGAGTATTCGCTCGGTGATTT